>JAFSAK010000138.1 GCA_017441045.1 Clostridia bacterium | reverse complement strand
ATTTTTAAACCATACGGCCATTTATCCCGCATCCCACTATATCGTACCGAGTGATAAAATGGAATCCGCCCTCCAAGAAATTAAAAGGGAAATGGAAGAGCGGGTGGAATTTTTCACCGAAAACGAAAGATATATAGAGGCGCAAAGAATCCGCCAGAGAACAGAATACGATATAGAAATGCTTCGGGAAATCGGAGTTTGTAAAGGAATCGAAAATTATTCCCGTGTGCTTTCGGGCCGAAAACCCGGCAGCGTTCCAACGACGCTTCTCGATTATTTCCCCGATGATTTTCTTCTCTTTGTAGATGAATCGCACGTAACCTTACCTCAGGTCAGAGGTATGTTCGGCGGTGATAGGGGAAGAAAAGATAATCTTATTGAATATGGTTTCCGTCTACCTTCCGCGTACGATAATCGACCGCTTAATTTTGAAGAATTTTATTCTCATATAAATCAAGCAGTTTTCGTTTCAGCAACCCCCGCTCAGTTTGAGAAAGACCATGCTTCACAGATAGTTGAGCAGGTAATAAGACCTACAGGGCTTTTAGACCCCCTTGTTACCGTTAAACCAAGTGAGGGTCAGATAGATGATATTGTATCGGAAATCAATATCCGCACAGAAAAGGGCGAAAGGGTGCTTATAACAACCCTTACCAAAAAAATGGCGGAAGATCTTACCGAATATCTCGAAAATTTGGGAATTCGCGTAAGATATATGCATTATGACATCGATACCATAGAGCGCATGGAAATAATCAGAGATTTGCGCCTTGGAGAATTTGATGTTCTTGTGGGAATTAACCTTCTTCGTGAAGGTCTTGATATTCCCGAAGTTTCCTTGGTAGCAATTCTTGATGCTGATAAGGAAGGTTTTCTTCGCAGTGAAACCTCTTTGGTGCAGACCATCGGCCGCGCCGCCCGCAATGCAAACGGTCAGGTTATTATGTATGCCGATAGCGTTACACCTTCAATGGAAAGGGCTATTTATGAAACCGAGCGTCGCCGCGCA
Organism: Clostridia bacterium; assembly: GCA_017441045.1. Next base: position 2,945 of record JAFSAK010000138.1, on the reverse strand, counting down.
ATTCAGCAGAAATATAATGAGGAACACGGCATTATACCAAAAACCATCGTTAAAGATGTCAGAGATATAATCGAAATCGGTGAAAAAGTAGAAAAGGAAAAAAGTGATTCCAAACTTTCCCGCGCCGAAAAAGAAATGCTCATAAAACGGCTTACGGCAGAAATGCGACAAGCGGCAAAAATGCTTGAATTTGAACACGCGGCATATCTTCGCGACCGCATAGAAAAACTGCGTAAATAATAATATTTGAAAATAAACAAAGGTAGGTAAAAATGGCCAGCGATAAAATAATCATCAGGGGTGCCAATGAGCATAACCTTAAAAATGTAAATGTCCAGATACCGAGGGATAAACTTGTAGTTTTTACGGGACTTTCGGGAAGCGGAAAATCTTCCCTCGCTTTTGATACCATTTATGCAGAGGGACAACGAAGATACGTTGAATCCCTTTCAAGTTACGCCCGTCAGTTTTTAGGGCAGATGGAAAAGCCCGATGTTGAGAGCATCGAAGGGCTTTCTCCTGCCATATCCATTGACCAAAAAACCACATCCAAAAATCCCCGTTCCACCGTTGGTACCGTTACGGAAATTTACGATTATTTGCGTCTTTTATATGCAAGGGTTGGCGTGCCTCACTGTCCAATTTGCGGCAAAGAGATTTCTCAACAGACCACCGACCGCATTGTAGATACGGTTATGAAACTCGCAGAAGGCACAAAAATTCAGGTGCTTTCTCCTATAGTTAAAGGCCGAAAAGGTGAGCATACAAAAGAATTGGAAAATGCCCGAAAATCAGGATATTCAAGGGTTAGAATTGACGGTAATATTTACGATCTTTCGGAAGAAATCAAAATTGATAAAAATAAAAAGCATATGATAGAGGTGGTGGTTGACCGCCTTGTTATAAAGGATTCTATTCTTTCCCGACTTACAGATAGTATTGAAACTGCCTTATCCCTTTCGGGTGGCCTTGTGGCAGTTGATGTTATCGGCGGAGAGGAAATGCAGTTTTCGCAAAGTTATGCTTGTGAAGAACACGGAATAAGTATACCCGAACTCACCCCTACCATGTTTTCTTTTAATAATCCTTTGGGCGCGTGCCCTACCTGTACAGGCATTGGCAGTTTTATGAAAATAGATAGCCGACTTGTTATTAACGATGAAGAAAAATCACTGCTTGACGGATGCATAAAAGTAGCGGGATGGGGTGTTAATTCTTGGTTTAACCCCGATGCAAGTACCATTGCGGAAATGTACTACCGCGGTGTTGCCGAAAGAATGGGATTTGATATAAATCTTCCTTGGAAAGATATTTCCGAGGAGGGTAAAAACGCCATTCTTTACGGACTTGGTGATGAAAAAATCAAGTTCAAGAGAATGGGGGATTACGGTAGAGGCGAGTACTATTCTACCTTTGAAGGTGTTATTAATAATATTGAACGCCGTTATAAAAATACAAACAGTGAATATGCAAGGGCAGAGTATGAAAGTTATATGCACGAGAGCGTGTGTCCCGACTGTAAGGGCGCCCGTCTTAAACCCGAATATCTTGCAGTAACCATAGGCGGCAAAAATATTAAAGAATTTTGTGATATGTCGGTAGTGGATGAGTTTAAGTTTATTGAAGGACTTGAATTTTCCGAAATGGATAAAATGATCGCGGAACCAATCATTAAGGAAATTAAAGAGCGATTAAATTTCCTTGTGAGCGTAGGTCTTGATTATCTTTGTCTTTCCCGTTCATCCGCTACTCTTTCAGGCGGTGAAAGTCAGAGAATCCGCCTTGCTACACAGATTGGCTCATCCCTTATGGGAGTTCTCTATATTCTTGATGAGCCCAGTATCGGACTTCATCAGCGCGATAATGAGCGTTTGCTCGCAACTCTCAAACGGCTTCGCGATTTAGGTAATACGCTTATCGTGGTTGAACACGATGAGGATACTATGCGAGAGGCAGATTATATCGTTGATATAGGTAAGGGCGCCGGTATCCATGGCGGCAATGTTGTCTTTACGGGTACTCCCGAAGAACTGGAAAAGTGCAAAGATTCCATAACTGCAGATTATCTTTCAGGCAGAAAGAGAATTCCCGTGCCGAAAGAGCGCCGAAAAGGAAACGGAAAATATCTTACCGTTAAGGGCGCTTGCGAAAATAACTTAAAAAAGATAAATGTTAAAATACCGCTCGGTGAATTTGTGTGTGTAACGGGGGTTTCGGGAAGCGGAAAATCCTCCCTCGTTAACGATATAATCTATAAAATACTTGCCCATAAACTTAATAGGGCAAAAACCTTCCCCGGTGAATATAAATCGGTCGAAGGAATAGAAAATCTTGATAAGGTTATTAATATTGACCAATCTCCCATTGGCAGAACGCCCCGAAGTAACCCCGCCACATATACGGGCGTGTTTACCGATATTCGTGACCTTTTTGCCAATACAAAGGATGCTAAAGCCCACGGTTATAGCGCGGGAAGATTTTCCTTTAATGTCAAGGGCGGAAGGTGTGAGGCCTGTCAAGGCGATGGTATTTTGAAGATTGAAATGCATTTCTTGCCCGATATATATGTTCCTTGTGAGGTTTGCGGAGGTACAAGATATAACCGTGAAACTTTGAATATAAAGTATAAAGGTAAGAGCATATATGATGTTCTCGAAATGACGGTAGAAGAAGGTATGAATTTCTTTGAAAGCATACCGAGAATTCATAGGAAACTTAAAACCCTTTTCGATGTGGGACTTGGATATATTAAAATCGGCCAGAGCGCTACAACCCTTTCGGGCGGCGAGGCGCAGAGGGTTAAACTCGCCACCGAACTTTCTAAAAAATCAACAGGCAAAACCATTTATATTCTCGATGAGCCCACTACGGGTCTTCATACAGCAGATGTTCACCGTCTTACTGAAGTTTTGCAGCGTCTTGTGGATAACGGAAATACGGTGCTT
>JAFSAK010000137.1 GCA_017441045.1 Clostridia bacterium | reverse complement strand
TCACCCTTAATAAAAAATTCATTGAACTACCCATCATAACTCTTGGCGGTGACGGTGCAATCGCATATATAGATAATAAGTTTTACCGTTTTCGCTCTCCAAATGTTTCGGTTAAAAATGCTGTGGGCTCGGGAGATAGCACTGTCGCGGGTATTGCAGCAGGGATATCAAGAGGTTTATCACTCTCCGAAGCAGTTGTGCTCGGTATGGCGGCAGGTACAGCCAACACCCAATTCGATGAAACGGGTTATGTTTCAAGAGAGCTCGTTGATGAATATTTTGGAAGAATAAAATATGAACTAATATGATGAAAAGCCCTTCGTGAAAACGAAGGGCTTTTTATTGTGAATTTTTATTCTTCTTGTTTTTCCTTTTTCTTTTTAAGAATTAAGAATATTGTGATGCCTGCGGCTGCAACCACAACTATAACCGAGGAGATGATTATGGGGAGATAATCAAAGTCATCTCCGTTGTTCTTGCGAACGACCTTAATCTTTTTCTTTTTCTTCGGTTTATCATCTTCGTCCGCCTCTTCTTCCGATTCATCCGCATCGTCATCTTCTACGGCATTATCCATATCGGTTGGGCTTTCATTATCAATTTCCTCGCTATCTGTAACAAATTCACAAATAGCATAGCTCAAACCAAATGGGTCAGTTGCGGTAGCTATAAGGAAACCATCTTCCTCCACGAATTCTACCATGGTATATTCACCCCAGATACTCGCTACAACATAAGGGTCTCCATCGCCGTTAAACATAGATTTCGGCAAGCAAATCTTAATATTTCTGCCGCCCACATCGGTTATGATATCACCGTTATCATCGAGCAAGAATATATCGTATATATCGGTTGTAAACGCTATACCCTGCTCATTGAGTGCCTTTTTCTCATCGACGGTAGGTTGGCGCTTGACTATAGCTAAATCCTGAAGTTTTGAGAATATATCGTTATCGCGCAAAGCTTCAATATCAACCCTTATACCCGTTTGTTCATCTGTTATTGAGGCAGCGATACCCTCAGAAGCTGTATGACCGACAACCTCAATGCCGTTTACCTCAATTTCGGAAATGATAACGCCTATCTTATTGAGCATCTCATAATAACGCTGGGTACCGCTTACAATTTCTATTCTCACATACTGGGCAGTTTGCGGTAAGAAATTATATTCGTAATAACCGTTTTCGTTCTCGGTTTTCGAGGTGAATTCCTTAATGGGCTTAGCATCCTTACCGAATAAGGCGAGGTCTTCCTCACCCAGATAGAAATTAAGTTTATCGGGCAGATAATCGTATGAGCCACCCGCCTTGAAATTGATTCCATCCACAGCATCAAGGGCGCCCAAATCAATAAGCAGATTTATTGTTACCCTACCCGTTCCGTCGGCATTACCACGGGAACCGTTAAACAGGTCCGCATTGGAATCCTCATCACCATCAAAGGCATTGGAAATATCGTATAAATCGGTCTTGTAAATACTATGCACAAATTTGCCTGCATCGTCATCGGTAACGGTTAACTCATAGTTATCTTTATTTTCAAGCAACACACTCGTATCTTCGCTCTTGCCTTCGGCAAGGTTAATATAAACAAATTCCTGAATATTCCAACCTATTACCTCAAACTCGGTAGCGTCTACTATGCCGCTCTCGGTATCAACTATGCTAAATCTTACATAACGGGCTTCTATGGGCTCATCACCGAAAGACCTTGAAACCTGATTTGTTGCATCACCCTTATAATTGAGTACGCAGTTTTCCTCCAGCCAAACGCCCTCGTTCGATGCGGAAGCATAAACCTTTACTCCCTTAAGATTTTCCGTAAGGGCAGAAAGTTTAACGGAATTTATAGTTTTATCCGCACAAAGATTATATACGAAATCAACGGTTTTGCCGTTCTGCGCTATGGGGATTGCAACAGTATAATCGCCATCGGCAGCTTTAATATACTCTGAATAACCGAACTCGGATTCTCCAATTATGGTTTTGTTTCCATTATCATCGGTGCGGTATGCCTCCACGGGCACCCTGTTTAAGAAGTTAATTTCATTTAACGGCTTATAATATCTCTCACCGAAAACACCTAAATCGTTAATTCTCGGATAGCACATACCCGCATATCTTATAAGTCCTTTTTCGTAGTTGGAAATCGGACACACTATACGGAATGATATATATCTTGCTATAACTCCATCGCCCTTTGCGGTAAAGAGCTGAGAGTTAGTTGTGCCGTTTTCACCATCGTGCATATTATCATAAGAAACTATCTTACTGCCGGACTTAAAGAGGGTTGCATAGTTATCCGAAGCGTAAATTTCAAACTTACCTGCCTGCAGATATGTCTGCTTCCAATGATTGATAAGAAGTTTCTTTATATAGTAAGTTTCGCGCAGGTCAAACATAATATGGAGAGAAATTTCCTCACCATCAGCGGAAATGGATGAGCCGGCGCAGGAACCGAAGCCGACACCTGTATCATTACTGCAGTCATAGATATACTCCATAGGATAACTAAACGAATCGGTCCACCTGTTTCTTGCAAGATTAGCGGGTTTGGTATAACCGATAACACCTTCTCCTGCAATAAGGTTGTCACCTAATGACTTCATAAATTCATCCGTAAAATCGCCTGTTTTTACATCGTATCTTACAAACTCACCGTAAACGCCAAGTTCACCTACGGTAACGCTATCACCGTTTGTATAAATTCTGAAAGCGATATAAGAACCGCTTATCCGAGGTTTGCCTTCAAAATTAAATATCTGAATCTGTGCATTGTCAGCGTTGTTATAACCCACAACCATAGAATCGGTCTTAAGCAGATTTTCAATACTATCGGCTACATAAATCTTGTAGTCCGTATTTCTGAGCGCCGCATCGCTATTATGACCAATTACGAAATCGGAAATCTCAGAACCGCCCTCAAAGCGATATATCAGTTCTACATAAGCACCATTTCCTGCATTTACGGTAGGAATATCAAGAAAACTTGCATAGTCATTATCCGTAACCGCCGAAGAATCTGCAATGGACACTTCATTCTTATTGTTTCCATCAAAGTAATAAATAGCGGGTTTGATTTTTTCTATAAGGTTGTTTTCAAGGGGTAAAAGCGATGCCTGAGCATCTGCATAGGTAGAATAGGTGGAAATATTGCTTGTAAATTCCTGACCCAATAAATCTCTGAGCGCTTTGGCATCTGCTAAAGCTTCAACGAAATCTTCGGTATTTGTGAGACTGCCTGTGTCCACTCTATTCGCCGCGTAAACCCAATCTGCTATATTCCAATTGGTTGTATTGGATTTTGGGAAAGTATTGTTATCACTCAGACCTAACCATCCCGCCTTAAGCTTTGCGAGAACTATAATCTCATCATTGTTTTCAACTTCACAAATATCCTCTACGGCTTGTTTTAAAGATGCAAATACAGCATTATCAGCAAATTTTCCGCTCTTATCGGCTTCCCGACAGAAAAGCATAGCTTTGGCTATAAAAAGACTGACATCCGTATCCTTTAAAGCAAGGTCGCTTTCACTCGCGCAAGTAAAACTTATTTCCATTGAACCAATAGTAAAGTTGGCTGCATTGGAAATATCAAGTCCTATTCCCGAAAGCGTATTATTAAGATTTGAAGAAAGTTCAGGAAGGGATGATACATTATTAACCTTGCCCTCGAACCATTTGCCTACATTTTCCGCGCCGATATTAAAGAAAGAACTGTACTGAAATACCGTATCATTTGAGCCATAGATATACTTGGGTCTCGCGCCTGTTGCGGCATCCGCCTTAATATAAACCTTGATACTGTTAATATCACCTATGGTTATATTGGGGTTTTCCCCATCGGCAAATTTAAAGAGAACGGTATCCTTGTTATCCGCCGCGTTTCCGCCTATGGCAGTATAGGTGGTATATTTAGGACCTAATACACTTGTTTCCGCAAGGTCTGAACCCTGATAGGTATCAGCATCATAGGTGGTAAGTTCGGTTACCTGCGACCTGGACTCAACCCATGCACCGTAAGGAATTAAGGTTCGCTTATCGGTCATTTTGCTCCAATAATATCCTATATCGGATACGGCTTTGGAAAAGGCATATTCTTCACCGTTCAGTATATTTGTAAGAATATCAAGGTCAGATTTAAACTTTATAAATTCCTTATCATCCGGCGCAAAGTAATTATTTGCTATAGCTTCCTCATAAAAATCTGCCGTTGCTCTGTAAAAAGCAAATATATCGCTTTCGGCGAGGGACAAAACATCCTTATCATAAGCCGCAAACTCTACAACCATACTGCCTACTGAAATACTGCCCGTTGAAGCGAAATCCAGGGAAATCGCGGTAAGCGGTCTATCTGAAATTCCGCCTAAATTTTCAGATTTCCAAAGGTCATCGTATTTGGGAAGATTGCTCATTTTAAGTTCTGACCATACATCTGCGCCAATAACATCAGCAGAAAATACAGATTGTAAATTGCGCCTGTTTCCCTCAGCTACATGGAATAAGGGACGGGCTCCCACTCCGCCCGTACTTTTAACATACACGGTAAATTCGCACAATTTACCTACGTTGTAATTGGCATCGGTATCGGCGAAAGTGAACATCACTCTATCTATGTTATCAAGTGCATCGCCGCCAAGAAGAGTATGTTCCACATACTTATCCCCTAATTTATCCTTGTTATCGGTTGTATCCTTTAGGGTGAGCTCTTCGCCCGACCCTAATGATGCGGGAAGCATAACTTCCTTATAGGTAAGGGCAGAATAAGAAGATTTTAATCTGCTGACAGCAGATTCTACGCTTCCGTCAAATCCATTAACCACATTAAGCGCCTGAACAAAGGCATTAAATGCGGTATCGTTTTTATCAAACATACCGGTGCTTACGGCTTTCAGATAAAATTCATCTGCCGCTTCAACAAAGGCATCCTTATCGGTATCGTAAAGTTCGGCGTTATTCGTGGAAAGCGCCGAAAACTCGGCTTTCATAGTACCCACAGTAATTACACCGGTATTATTATAGTCAAAACCGATAGCCACCATCTTTTCACTGCCGATTTGACCTATGGTAGAAATAAATCCTGACAAAGACGGTAACTCGGACATACTG
>JAFSAK010000136.1 GCA_017441045.1 Clostridia bacterium | reverse complement strand
AGAGGTAGAGTATGAGCAACCTAAAAGACGCGCGGGCAAAACCAGCAATAACTGGTATAGCTTATTTGATGCCGCAATGCTCAGCTTTACAAGCTATACCAAGGTTGGAATGAGAATTGCAGAGTTTTTCGGTTTCTTTATCGCCGCCAGAAGTTTCCTGATCGGTATCGGCTTCCTTATTGCAAAGCTTATCTATTGGGATAGCTTTGCCGCCGGATACGCCCCCATTATCATCACCGTTTTCTTTATGGGCGGTATTCAGCTTGCCTTCCTCGGCTTCATCGGAGAATATATCCTTTCTATAAACACCCGAGTTATGAACAGACCCTTGGTAATCGAAGAAAAACGAATCAATTTCGAGGAAAAATAAAATGAAAAAATATTTAGATGATGTGAGAGGGCTTATCAAAAGCCGAGCTTATTGCTTCTGCGTTTTTGCCATTGCCCTTATCTCCTTCGGATATGCCGCTTTTAATACATCTGTCAGTATTGACGACACGGAATATGACAGATACGTGGGCTCGGGCAACCATATGCTTGCCGCGGGTCGTTTCGGCATATGGTTTTGGTCCTTTATCCAAGGGAAATGGGAAAACTCTTACCTCATAGATATTTTTGCAGTTTTTATGTTTGTCTTCGCCGCTATAAATTTCTGCGTTCTCTTTAAAAGAGTTTCAAAAGGCAAAATTTCTCTCGGCGCGCTTACGGTTTTCTCCTGCCTTTTTATTTCCTACCCTCTTATGAACGAGATTTGGGAATATACGGGCGCAAATGTTAATATCTGCGGCTCATTTTTATTAGTTTCTTTTTCTCTTTTGATTATTCATTCCTTTATTCATAGTGAAAAGGAACTTAAAAATTGGCTTTCTTTACTTGGCGCAGTACCGCTTATGACCTTGGTTTGCGCGGGTTATGAATCGGTAGTTCCCGTATATATTTTCTTTGTTTTCGCCATTTTAGCGCTTCAGATGATTTACGGCGAAGAAAAAGAGAAAAAGTTTTTAGAATTTTTAAAGCAGGGTCTTATTTATGCGGGCGTTTTAGTTATGGGACTTCTTATGAGGATAGTTATCCACCGAGTGATTCTTGCGGTGTTTAATATTCCTCCCGCTCCCAACGGAGCTACCCAGATTCTTTGGGGTACCGCTCCCGCAAAAGAAATTATACTGAAACTTTTGGATGATTGGTTTGTTTTCTATATTTTCCGCTCGGTAATCTATATGCCCTTGCTCGTTCTTATGTTCAGCGGACTTATATTCATTATTATGGGCATCGTTGCCGCTAAAAAGCATAGCCCTTGGATTTTGCTTATGGGCGCAGGAATGATACTTTCCCTTATATTGCTTTCGGTTGTTCAAGGCGTATTTTCGCCCTACCGCACCTGTCAGGTTTTCGCGGCTTTCTGCGCATTTACGGGTATGATGCTTGTATCCGCTTTCCCGAAAGGTATCAGCAAACCAAAAACCGCTTTGCGAATTTGCGCGCTTACCCTTTGCGGACTTTTGTGCTTCTATCAAGCGGCATATCTTAACTATTTTCTTGAACTCAACCACCGCCGCAGCGAAAGTGAAGAGGCGGTTGTCCGTCAGGTTAGTTACGACCTTCGTTCAGGTTTTGATAGAAGTAAACCGGTTATTTTTGTTGGGGCCCATTCAATCGGCACCAATATAATAGAATCCGCAAGTGTTTCTCCCTTTAGCAGAGAGTGGAATTTATATAATAAACTCTGTACTAAATATTCATCCTTGGTTGGAAGAGAACTTGATGCGGCGGCATTTTCCCGCAAAATACCCGATTCCAATATCAATTCAGTTATTTATTGGTCTATTCTATCCTTTAATCAAGAGCCCCTTGCTCATCTTTTCGCATATTACGGATGCGATTATATCCCCGCGGATTACAATACCTATTGGATTGCCGCCAATGAGGAAGGCGCAAAAATGCCCACCTATCCTACAGCGGGATATATAAAAGATATGGGCGATTATATTATAGTTAATATGCAATAAACTGGTATTTAAACGGGTTGTCGTTTATGACAACCCGTTTAAAGTTATAATTGCCTTCGGCAAGTTATGAGATATAAGCGGCTTTGCCGCGTTATGATTTGCCATAAGGCAAAGTTTCGGTGTCGGCAAAGCCGACGATATATATTCGTTCTCTATGCGAACACATTAACTATTCGCACCGCGAATATCATAACATTCGGCGTAAGCCAAATTCATAACTGATAACTCATAACTCAGAACGGGCGAAAATTCGCTCGTTTTTTTATTTTTCCTATTGCATATATATAATAGGTGTGCTATACTTACAATAGGTATAAATTTTTTTAAAAAAGGGGATTTGAAAAAATGAAAAACACGTTTAAAAAAATCGCGTCTCTCCTTCTGTGCTTATGCTTGATTATCTCGGGAATGATAATCACCGCATCGGCTGCAGATACCACAATAACCTTTGAATTTGGTGCTAATGGTACAGCATCACACAAAGACGGTAGCGATATGGGCGCAAGCAAATCGTATACCGAAGGTGACTACACTCTGGCAATAACAGGCGCTTCTAAAGTTTATAGCGGAGCATACGATGCTACCGGTAAATCGGCGCTTAAGCTCGGTACCGGTAGTGTAGTTGCTACATTTTCTATTACCGTACCGGATGATGTAACTTCTGTAATCTTTATGGTAGCTAAGTATAAAGCTAATGCTACCACTGTTAGTGTTAATGGCACCAATCATACCATCTCTACTGCATCTGACAATGGTGAATACACCCCCATTACTGTTGATACTACTACAACCAAAACCATCACTTTTGCTACCACAAGTAGCGGTAAACGTTGTATGATCGATTCCATTGCCTATGTAATCGCAGATTCAACCGGCGGCGAAGGTGGCGAAGGCGGCGAAGGCGGCGGTGAAACTCCCGACCCCGAAGAGCCCGGCACCGACGACAGCGGTGACAGCGGTGAAGACGGCGGCGATACTCCCACCGTTACAGCGGATTCCTATGTTAAGGTGACCGAAGCCCCTGCTGACTGGTCAGGTACATACTTAATCGTTTATGAAGGCGATAGCAGCCATAACGCTGTTGCATTCAAAGGCAGTCTTTCTACCTTCGATAGTGTAGAGAACGGCGTTGCAGTTACACTAAATAATGGAACTATTGCTGCTACCGAAGAACTAAATGCCAGCACCTTCACAATTGCTCAGTCAGGCACCGGTTATTCTATAAAAGGTGCTAGCAATAAGTTCATTAGCCAAACCTCCTATGCTAACGGATTAACTACCAGCGATGAAGCAACCGCTCACACTATTACATTGGATGCAGATTCCAACGTTAATCTGTCTATCGCAACAAGCGGCGGTACTGTTACCTTGAAATATAATTACGCTTCCAACCAGTTGCGTTTCCGTTATTATAAGTCCGGTCAGCAAGCTATCGCACTCTACAAATTCGTAGAAGCTAAAGCTCCTGTTGCTGATATGGGCAATACCAGCGTTGATGTTAAGGAAGACCTTGCTGTAAATCAGGAAGTTACCGTTAAGCCCGAAGATATCGAAGGCAAAGAACTTCTTATGCACTTCACTATGAACGGCGCTACTACCACCGTTCCTTGCGACCCCTCACAGATAGTTGATAATACGTTCACCTTCACCTTTGATAATATCGGTGTTCAGTGTATGGCAGACCCCATCACCGCCACCCTCGTAACCGTTGAAAACGATAGCGAAGATGTTCAGGCAACCTCCGAATTTAGCGTTAAATCTTATGCTAAAAAAGTTTTGGAAACAAGCACCGATGCTGCAACCAAGAAATTTGTTTCCGATATGCTTCGCTACGGCGCAGCCGCACAGACCTACACCAACCACACCGAAAACGGTCTTGCTACCGACGGTTTAGACACTTTACTCGTTGAAGGCAGTTCTACTGAAGTTCCCGAAGGATGCAAAATGGCCTTAACAAAGAGCACATCCACCGATATTTATTTCAAAGGCGCAACCGTTAGATTTGATAATGTTAACAGTTTGGTTATCAGACTCAGCTCTAAAACCGCAAACACTAAAGTTCTTGTTAACGATGTTGAAGCAACCCTCGTTGGCAATGACTGCATTATATCAGATCTTAAAGCAACAGATT
>JAFSAK010000135.1 GCA_017441045.1 Clostridia bacterium | reverse complement strand
GAAGGTAACGATCTCTATAATGAAATGAAACAATCCGGTGTTTTAAGCAATACATCCCTCGTTTACGGACAGATGAATGAGCCCCCAGGCGCACGTATGAGGGTTGCCCTTTCGGGACTTACTATGGCCGAATATTTCCGTGATACAGAAGGTCAGGATGTACTTTTATTTATAGATAATATTTTCCGTTTCACCCAAGCAGGAAGCGAAGTTTCGGCACTTCTTGGCCGTATGCCTTCCGCCGTTGGTTATCAACCCACCCTTGCTAACGAAATGGGAACTTTGCAAGAAAGAATCACCTCCACTAAGACCGGTTCTATCACATCTATTCAAGCGGTTTATGTACCTGCGGATGACCTTACGGACCCCGCTCCCGCTACAACCTTTGCCCACCTTGATGCTACCACCGTTCTTTCCCGTAGTATTGCATCCTTGGGTATTTATCCCGCAGTTGACCCCCTTGAATCCACAAGCCGTATCCTCTCCCCCGAAATTCTGGGTGAAGAACATTATAATGTGGCCCGTGAAGTTCAAAGGATTCTCCAGCGTTATCAAGAACTTATGGATATCATCGCAATTATGGGTATGGATGAGCTTTCTGATGAAGATAAACTTCTTGTGGCCCGCGCCAGAAAAATCCAGCGTTTCTTATCTCAGCCCTTCCACGTATCCGAAAAATTCATCGGTATCCCCGGCACCTATGTGCCCTTGAGCGAAACCATTAGGGGCTTTAAAGAAATCGTAGAAGGCAAACACGATGACCTTCCCGAATCGGCATTCCTTTTCGTTGGCACTATTGACGAAGCAGTAGAAAAAGCAAAGAAGGTACAGGGATGAACACCTTTAAACTGATTATTTCTTCTCCCGATGGTAATATATTTGAGGGCGACACAGTTATGCTAACCCTTCGCGGTACCGAAGGCGAACTTGCCATTATGGCGGGACATATTCCCTTTGTGACCTCGGTGGTACCTTGCGACTGCAATCTAACGTTACCCGATGGCAACGAAAAAGCAGGCCATCTGGATGGCGGCGTTCTCACCGTTTCTAAAGATAGCGTAATTCTTCTTTCGGGAAGTTTTAAATTCAATTAAACTTAAAGCCACTCGTAATGAGTGGCTTTTTTATACAGTAATTTATATAATGAAACGCCCCGAGCTTTCGCTCGGGGCGCCTTTATTTATCTATTAAAATTATTTAACAGAAGCGTACATAAAGTACTTGAATCCGAGAGGAGTGGTGAAGAAGTTCTCAAGAGAATCATCACACATAAAGATATCAGTGTAATAATAGATGGGGCAGATAGCGCCGGTAGTCATAAGAATATCTTCAGCTTCGTGCATAAGCTCAAAACGCTTAGCAGGATCGGTTTCAGCTTTAACCTTAGCGATGCAAGCATCGTAAGATTCAGCCCAGGTAAGACCATCCTTACCGTCGAAGCTATAACCCTTATAGGACTTATGGCCTTCTCTACCTAACTGAGAATCGTTGTTACCACTATCGGTAATCCACATATCAAGGAAGGAGATAGGATCGTTGTAGTCACCGAGCCAACCGTTACGGGCAACAGAGTAGTTGCCTTCTTTACGGGTGTTAAGGAAGGTAGCCCATTCCTGAACTTCAACCTTAACTTCGATGCCGTAAACGCCCCATGCCTGCTGTAAGTACTCAGCTACAGCTTCGTGGCCTGTGCCTTCGTTGGTGATGTAGTTAATAACGGGGAAATCCTTGCTAACCTTGCCGTCAGCTACAGTGAACTTGCCGGAAGATTTAGCAACTTCTTCAAGAAGCTTAACAGCTGCATCGCAGTTTGCCTTGTAGTCAGCTGCGTCTACGCTGAAGTAACCCTTACCGTCGCCTTCGGGACCGTTCTTAGAGATATACTCAGAACCATCGGGCTCGGTAAGACCCATTGCTACGAAACCAGCAGCAGGAACCTGACCTGCCTGACCGATTTCTTCAGCAACATAGTTACGGTCGATCATAAGACCTAAAGCTTCTCTGATCTTAGCTTTTTCATCTTCGGAGAAGTCCTTGAATGCCTTATCGTTTACATTGAATGATACATAGTATGTACCAAGCTGACCTTCTACATAGAACTCATCTTTATACTCTTTTTTGAGGTTAGCGATTTCGTCATTGGGTACGGAATCGATAAAGAGATAAGAACCGTTCTTGAAGTTTGCAAGAAGTGAAGCATCGTCATCGTTGAAAGCAAAGATAAGCTTGTCAGAAACAACGCTGTCAACATCATAGTAATACTCGTTCTTTTCGAGAACTAACTGAGAGTTGGAGAACTCGGTTACTTTATAAGCGCCGTTGCCGATGTAGGTTTCTGCCTTGGTAGCCCAGCTATCAGGGTTAGCCTCAACAACGTCCTTCTTAACAGGGAGATATGCGGGGAATGCGCAAAGCTCATGGAAGTAAGGAACATCAACAGTAAGAACTACAGTAAGTTTCTTACCATCTTCAGAAGCGGTTACGTTAAGGGCTTTCTTGCCATCCTTATACTTAGGATTGCCGTCAGCGTCCTTTTCGAATACAACATTGCCTTCAGCATCTTCAGAAGTGAGATACATATCAGCAACATCTGCATAACCGTCGATTACTTCGAACATGTAAGCATAGTCAGCACCGGTCATGGGGTCTGCTGCTCTGTTCCAAGCATAAACGAAATCGTTAGCATCGAGTTTGCTACCGTCATTCCACTTAAGGTCATCGCGAAGTTCGAAGGTGTAAGCAGTCTTACCGTCTTCAAGTTTCTCGCCCTTGGGAAGTTCTTTAGCAAGCTGAGCTACGAGTACGGGTTTACCTTCATCGTCGGGCTCATAGCCAACAAGACCGGTAAAGGTATGAACGATGTAGGTAGCGCCATCAACGGCACTATTAAGTGCGGGGTCGATAGTATCCGGACGTGCGCCAACGTTAAGAGTCATTGTGCCACCGGATTTGCCGCATGAAGTAAGGGACATCATGCAGCCGAGAATCATTACTACTACGAGTAATAAGCTCAATACTTTTTTCATGATTTTTCCTCCTAAATTTTTATAATTAACCTACTCCTCAAAAAGTAGGATTAATCCAAATTAAATCTTTAAATTAAAGATTATGACAAGCTACGCTATGGCCATCTGCAATTTCCTTAAGTTCGGGCATACTTTCGGCGCACTTTTCGGTAGCTCTTGGGCATCTTGTTCTGAAGGGACAACCGCTGGGCATATGGAGAGGACTTGGCACATCGCCTTCAAGATGGATTCTTTCATTTGCTCTTGCAATTTTAGGATCAGGTACGGGTACTGCCGAAAGCAAGGAAATGGTATATGGGTGCAACGGATGGTGATAAAGTTCATCCGAAGGTCCTATTTCAATAAGCTTTCCTAAATACATTACGGCGATACGGGTAGAAATATGTTTAACAACCAACAAATCGTGAGCAATAAAGAGATAGGTAAGACCTAATTTCTTTTGCAAATCTTCAAACATATTTACAACCTGCGCCTGAATTGAAACGTCAAGAGCAGAAACGGGCTCATCGCAAACGATGAACTTGGGGTCAACTGCGAGAGAACGGGCGATACCTATTCTCTGACGCTGACCGCCTGAAAACTCGTGGGCATAACGGGAAGCGTGTTCACTGGAAAGACCTACAAGATCCATAAGATGCTGAATCTTCTCTTCCCTTTCTTTACGATTTCCGTAAAGTTTATGAACATCCAAGGGCTCACCGATAATATCACTAACGGTCATACGAGGATCAAGGGATGAATACGGATCCTGGAAAACCATCTGCGCATTTTTGCGAAAATCGCTTAGATTCTTACCATATTCAATCTTCTTGCCATCGAACCAAACTTCGCCCGATGTGGGTTTATAAAGCTGGAGAATGGTACGGCCAACGGTAGTTTTACCGCATCCCGATTCACCAACAAGGCCCAATGTTTCGCCTTCTTTAATTTCGAAGGAAACACCGTCAACGGCCTTTAATGTAAGGTTTTTCATAAAGCCCGAGGGGATGCTGAAATGCTGTTTTAAATCTTTAACTTCGAGAAGATTTTTATTTTCACTCATCTTTATACATCTCCTCTACTTGATTTTGTGTCATTTTTCCCTCGCTGATAGCGGTCATAATATTTTGCCAACAACTTGCAGCGTGATCCTCGTTTATGAGAATTTCTTTTGCTTTATGTTTAAGGCAAACCTTAAGAGCGTTATCACAACGGGGCGCAAAGGGACAACCATCAGGCATATTAAGCAGGTCAACGGGTGTACCACCGATGGGTTCAAGGCGCTTACCGTCACTATTTACGCTGGGGATAGAACGCATAAGTCCCTTTGTATATTCGTGTTTTGGATTATAGAAAATTTCGTCTGCAGTTCCTCTTTCGCAAACCTCGCCAGCATACATAACGATAACTTCATCACACATTTCGGCAACAACGCCCAAGTCGTGAGTAATCATTATAATCGACATACCAAGTTTCTTCTGCAAATCTTTCATAAGGTCAAGAATCTGCGCTTGAATGGTAACATCGAGAGCAGTTGTGGGCTCGTCTGCAATAAGGATATCGGGCTCACAAGCAAGAGCCATAGCAATCATAACTCTTTGACGCATACCGCCTGAAAATTCATGGGGATATTGTTTAACGCGCTTTTCGGGCTCATTAACACCAACCAAGGAAAGCATTTCGATAGCTCTTTGCATAGCTTCTTCCTTAGTTCTGTCAGTATGGAGCATAATTGCTTCCACGAGCTGATTTCCAACCGTGAAGACAGGGTTTAAACTGGTCATAGGGTCCTGGAAAATAATACTGATCTTATTTCCTCTAACGCTATTCATAACCTCTTTAGAGGCGCCGACCAATTCTTCGCCGTTAAGCTTAACACTTCCCGAAACTATCTTTCCGGGATTTGCAAGAATTTGAAGAATGGAATATGCGGTAACGCTTTTACCTGAACCCGATTCTCCAACGATACCTAAAACCTTACCTTTTTCGAGAGAAAAAGAGATTCCGTTAACTGCTTTTACTTCGCCTGCGGGGGTGAAAAAGGAGGTGTGCAAATCTGTTACTTTTAAAAGTTCCATTATTTTTCCTCCTTACTTCTTAAGCTTCGGGTCGAAAGCATCGCGCAGACCGTCACCTAAAAGGTTAAGGGATAAAACTATAAGACAAATAGTTACTGCGGGAATGATAAGACGGTAACCGTAACTATAGATTCCGTCAAGAGCATCCGAAGCGAGTGAGCCCAAACTCGGCATAGGCATATCAACACCAAGGCCCAAGAAGGAAAGATAACTTTCGGTAAATATAGCCGAAGGAATCTGAAGGGCAGTTGAAATAATGAGTACGCTTATGCAGTTAGGCAACATATGGCGTTTAATAATATGGCTTGACTTGGCGCCGATAGAACGAGCCGCCAAAACATAATCTTGCTGCTTAATGGTAAGTATCTGGCCACGCACCAAACGAGCCATACTTACCCAATAGAGTAGCGCAAATACTATGAAAATACTTATCATACCTGTACCGAGTTTCGCAAGCACTGTTCCCTCAATTTTAGGAGCCAATGTTACATTGAGTATGGATGAAAGCAAAATAATCATCAAAAGATCGGGCAGAGAATATATAATATCAACTATTCTCATCATAATAAGGTCAACTTTGCCGCCGTAAAATCCTGATACAGAGCCATAAATAGCGCCGATAATAAGAACTATTAAACTTGCAAAGAAACCAACCAAAAGAGATACGCGAGTACCGTAGATAACGCGGATAGCATAGTCACGGCCTGCCGAATCGGTGCCGAAGATATGAGGGAATATTTTTTCGCCTGCGGCGATACGCTCAAGTTCGGTTTCACCGAATTCAAAGGGTTTTAAGTTATTATAGGAAGAATCAACCGGCTCACCGGGGGTTATACCTAACTGTTCGGAATAACTATAGGGATAAATCATCGGTACAAAAGCGGCGATTAAAATTATAATGCTTATAATGGTGAAGCAAATCATTGCAATTTTATTGCGGGAAAGGCGACGCATACCATCTTTAAAGAAGGTGGTGCTTTCGCGCATACGCTGCTGCATGAACTTTTCTTCATCAGTTGCCTTTTCAAAGCTTGAAACATCCAATTGGAAGCTTAAAGGATTCTTTTTAGGGCTTTCGTTAATATCTTTATTCACCTTTTTGCCTCCTAACTGAAATCTACTCTTGGGTCGAATATTTTATAGCAGATATCCGAAAGAAGAGTCATAATTACCATTATTGTTGCAAGGAAAATCGTGGTTCCCATGATCATAGGATAGTCACGATTAATAATGCTCGAGAAAAAGTAGTTACCAAGACCCGGAACTGCAAATATTTTTTCAACTACCAAGCTACCGGTAAGGATATATGCAATCATAGGACCTACATAGGTAATAACGGGGGTAACTGCATTTTTAAGAGAATGCTTAAAAATTACTTTTGCGGGAGAAACACCCTTTGCTCTTGCGGTGCGGATATAATCCTGACCCAAAACATCAAGCATACTTGATCTTGTAAGACGGGTGATATATGCCATAGGATATAAACTCAAAGATACAACCGGCAATATAAGACCCGCGGCCGTTGAGCCGTTAGACGGGAAGATAGGAATCGTTATACATAGCAGCAACAGTAGTATAGTTGCTATAACGAAAGATGGCATTGCAACCGAAGCGGTTGAAAGCACCATAATTACTTTATCGATTACTTTATTATGGAACACTGATGCCAGCGAGCCGAAAATAAGGCCCATAACAATAGCTATTCCTGCGGCCATAAGGCCAAGCTTTCCGCTGGTTGCAAAACCTTCTAAAAGAAGATCTGAAACTTCGCGGCCTCTATTTTTAATAGAAGGGCCAAAGTCAAATTTAAGTACGCCTTCAAGATATGTTACATACTGCTCCATAATCGGTTTATCAAGACCGTATTTCGCTTCAAGAGCGGCGGTAACTGCGGGGGTGGCGGCCTTTTCGCTTAGGAAGGGGCCTCCCGGTATTGCCTTCATGGCAAAAAACGTGATTGTGATTACAAGAAATACCGTGAATAACGCCAAAAGCAAACGCTTTACGATATATAAGGCAAGTTTGGAATCCAAAATATTCATCCTCTCAAAATATTTTAACAATAAGGTTGCAAGACATAAAACATATATGCAAGCCGTTTTATAGCATAGTAACCCATTAAATTAGTCATAATGTGATTATACCACAAACTTGTCACTTTGTCAATTTAAATCGGCGCGATATATAAGTTAAATTTTTGTAATTTTTATATCCTGAAAAAACAAAAATTCCCCGCCTTAAAGACGGGGAATTTTGTATTATTAACCGATTTAGTACACACATCATCCCGGACCCATTTGCGTTTCCGGAAGTAGTAAAACTATGGTGAAAATGTGAGTACTAAACTTAGCCATTTTTTATTCTGATTGAATATTTTGGCTAGAGAGAATTAAACCAACTCGATGATAGCCATCTCTGCTGCATCTCCACGGCGGGGTCCTGTCTTAATAATGCGGCAGTAACCACCGTTAACGTCCTTATACTTAGGAGCGATTTCGCTATAAAGCTTTGCAACAACATCTTCCTTAGTAATGAACGCCAACGCCTGACGCTTACTGTGGAGACTATCATTCTTAGCGAGTGTAATATACTTCTCTGTCATAGCGCTAACTTCTTTTGCGCGGGTAACGGTTGTTTCAATTCTGCCCTTTTCAAGCAAAAATGTAACCATTGCGCGAAGCATAGCAGTTCTATGATCACTTGTTCTTCCAAGTTTACGAGTACCTGGCATTGATATTCACTCCTTTAAATTATTCGTCTTCTTTTTTGAGAGTATAACCGAAAGAATCGAGCTTTGCGATTACCTCTTCTAAAGATTTACGTCCGAGATTACGAACCTTAAGCATATCCTCTTCAGACTTATTGATAAGGTCTTCAACGGTATTAATGCCGGCGCGCTTTAAGCAGTTGAAGCTACGAACAGAAAGATCCAACTCATCGATGGTAAGATCAAGAATCTTTTCCTTCTCATTGTCTGCCTTAACAGCCATAATGCTTTCGGTATTGCTTACGCCTTCAGTAAGGTCAAGGAATATCTCTAAATGCTCCATAAGAATCTTGGCAGAAAGAGAAATCGCCTCATTGGCGGATAAAGAACCGTCTGTCCAAACTTCAAGGGTCAACTTATTCTTACCTATATCGCCGCCTACACGGGCATTATCAACAGTAAAGTTTGCCTTAACAACAGGAGTATAAATAGAATCGGTAGCAATAACGCCGATTTCATTTGTTACATTCTGTTCGGCAGGAACATAACCTCTACCCTTTTCGAGAGTCATCTCCATATTGAGTTTTGCGCCCTCGTCAAGAGTTGCGATATACATATCAGGATTGAGAATTTCAACCTCGGAATCAGCTTTAATGGATGCTGCGGTAACTACGCAGGGACCCTCTGCTTCGATATAAATCTTTTTCTCGGTATCGGCATGCAATTTTGCAATAAGACCTTTAAGGTTAAGAATGATTTCAGTAACATCCTCTTTTACACCGGGAAGGGTGGAAAATTCGTGAACTACACCGTCAATCTTAACAGAGGTAATTGCTACACCGGGAAGAATGGAAAGAAGAACTCTTCTCATACTGTTTCCAAGTGTGATAGCATAGCCGCGCTCAAGGGGCTCCATTACGAACTTGCCGTATTTTCCGTCAGCTGTAAGTTCGAGTGTATCAATTCTGGGCTTTTCAATTTCTTTCATTTAAAAGCTCCATTTCTCCGCACTGCAAATTTTTTTACGCTTTTATCCAAGTGCGGCGGATAAAAGGCATAATCGTTTGGAGAATATTCTCTCCAAGCCAACTATTATCTTGAATAGAACTCGACGATGAGCTGTTCTTCAACAGGAGCATCAATCTGATCACGCTCAGGAAGAGCGATAACCTTTGCTGCAAGTTTCTCACGGTCGATATCAATCCACTGGGGTACAGGTCTTGCAGAATTTGCTTCTACAACGGCCTTAATCTTTTCGCTGCCGCGGCTCTTTTCGCAGATAGATACTACGTCACCTGCTTTAAGAAGATAGGAAGCGATATCTACACGGCTTCCGTTAACTTCAAAATGACCGTGACCAACAAGCTGTCTTGCTTCTGCACGAGAAGAAGCAAATCCAACTCTATAAACTACATTGTCAAGACGACTTTCAAGAATTCTTAAAAGGTTATCACCGGTAACGCCCTGCTTTCTTTCAGCAATTTCGAAATAGTGATAAAACTGTTTCTCTTGAACACCGTAAAAACGTCTTGCGGTCTGCTTAGCGCGAAGCTGCAAACCATATTCGGATGACTTCTTTCTACCCTGTCCGTGCTGTCCGGGTGCATAACCGCGGATGCCGATAGAACATTTTTCAGAATAGCAGCGTTCGCCCTTTAAGAACAACTTCTGTCCTTCACGGCGGCACTGTCTGCAAACTGCTCCGGTATATCTTGCCATCTGTTACACCTCCAAATTTTTACTGCAAACTGTGTTGCATTGTGTATTTGTGATTAAACTCGTCTTCTCTTGGGAGGACG
>JAFSAK010000134.1 GCA_017441045.1 Clostridia bacterium | reverse complement strand
TAATTAATAACCAACATTATAAATTCATACGGATTTTCTTCTTCTCTGGATTTGCAGTTTTGCTCGGTTACCGTAAGACCGGTTGTTTCATAAATCTCAAAGGCGCGGATAATTCTTCTTTTATTATTGGGATGAAGTTTCTCTGCGGCGGCGCTATCAAGTTTTTTAAGTTCCTCGAGCATTGCCTCAGCGCCGATTTCTTCCATCCTTTTATTTAACCTCTGCCTTAAATCCTTATCGGTTTTGGCTTCGGTGAAAATAATATTATCGGCAAGTGAACTGATATATAGTCCGGTTCCTCCGACTATCACGGGGGTTACTCCCCTATTTAAAAGTTCTTCTATCTTGGCACGCGCGATTTTTATATAATCCCCTGCGGTAAAACTCTCATCATATTCCAAAAACTCGGCGAGATGATGGGGCGCTCTTGCCTTTTCTTCTTCGGTAGGCGCCGCAGAAGCAATGCTCATACCCTTATAAATCTGCATTGAATCGGCGCAGATAATCTCACCATTTATGAAGTTTGCAATCCTGATACCGAGTTCGGTTTTGCCCGATGCCGTTGGACCAACAACACAAATTACTTTTTTCTTTTCACTCATTGTATTCTGCCAAACTGTTTTTCAATATCTTTTTTCTTGATTTCAAAAGCGACGGGTCTGCCATGGGGACAGTATCTTATATCATCAGAATTAAGCACTTTTTTAGCAAGTTCCAAAAGTTCTAAATTGCTTGTGATATATCCAGCCTTAATAGCGGCTTTGCAAGAAACCGAATGGAATATATCTTCTATTCTTTCGATATCAACATTTCCCGTATTGGCCAAGGACGCGGCCGCTTCTCTTACCATAGAAGCCACATCTTCTCCCATAAGCATTGCGGGTACCGCTCTTACAAGAACCGTTCCATCTCCGAAATCTTCTATTTCAAATCCCGCCTTTAAAAGTAAATCAATATTAGAAACTGCCGCTGTATATTCTTCGGCCTCTAACCTTACGCTAACGGCGGAAAGAAGATTTTGCATCTCTATTTTTTGATTTTTCTTGAAATCGTTGAATAGAATTCGTTCGTGGGCAGCGTGTTTATCAATAAGGAAAACGCTCTCGCCCATTTCTGCAACTATATAGGTGGAAAACGCCTCGCCTATAAGCCGCACTTCTTTTTCGGGAGTATATTCTCCTGCTTTTTCGGAGATTTCTTCTGCCTTCGGCGAAAAATCAGAAATTTTTTCTTCTGCCTTAATCTCTGTTTTTTCTTCCGTTTTTGCAATAAACTTTTTAACATCTTCTCGTGCAAAAAACGGAGTATTATCCTGACGAAGCACCAAGGGCTCATCTTTTATTTTAGGAATTTCTTTAGATACGAGTTTTTGTGCCGTATAGTCCTTTTCCCCTTGGGATTTATTATAGATTGAGAAATCCACACCTGCTTGGCGGTATTTTACCTGCTCGGTTTCTTCGGCCAAGGGTACCGCCTTTTTAGGTGCGCCGATATTTATAGCAGGGCGGGTATCGCCGAGTTCTATTGCCGATTTAACCCCATAGTAAACCGCATCGAAAATCTTCTTTTCATCGGAGAAACGAATTTCGGTTTTGGCGGGGTGAACATTAACATCCACGGCGCCAAAAGGAACCTTAAGATTTAAAACAAAGGCGGGATATTTGCCGACCATTGCGCTATTCTTATAAGCCCTTTCAACTGCGGCGCTTACCGTTCCCGAACGAACAAATCTGCCGTTTAAGAAAACTATCTGAGCGGTTTTCGACTGACGGCAGTATATGGGTTTACAAGTAAATCCGCTCACACCTATACCCGAAAGTTCGGTTTCTACCGCAATAAGAGTGGTGGCGAATTCTCTGCCGAGAACAGAATAAATAGCAGAGTAAAGTTTTCCGTCACCCGAAGTAGAAATAACCTGCTTACCGTCTTTTATAAGTTTAAAGGCGATTTCGGGATGGGAAAGGGCGGCCCGCTCGCAAACCGCAATTACCGCATTGCCTTCGCCCATATCGGTTTTTAAAAACTTCATTCGGGCGGGGGTATTATAGAAAATATCTCTGACGATTATGGTAGTACCCTCAGGGCAACCCGATTCTTCGTTCAGTTTTTCAATTCCGCCTTCTATCTGATAGTGAGTGCCGAGAGCATCTTCCGCTCTTTTGGTAAACATTTCTATTCTGGAAACGCTGGATGTGGCAGCCAAGGCCTCACCTCTGAATCCCAAGGTGGCAATACTATAAAGGTCATCGCTTTTAGAAATTTTACTCGTTGCGTGGCGCAAAAAAGCCACAGGCACATCTTCGGAAGAAATGCCGCATCCGTTATCGGTGACGCGGATATATGTAACTCCGCCCCGTTTAATTTCAACGGTTATATGTGTAGCGCACGAATCTATTGAGTTTTCCACCATCTCTTTTACCACAGAAGCAGGTCTTTCAACCACTTCGCCTGCGGCAATAAGTTCGGCCAAATCTCTCGGCAGTAAATTAATCTTAGGCATATTCTTCCCTTCCTTTCTCAAAAATTAAATTTTCCCTAAACCGATTTTGCCTTATTGGCAATATCGAAAAGTACTCCCATCGCCTCAATAGGCGTTAGTGTGTTAACATCAAGGGCTTTAAGTTCATCCAGAATTTCGGCGGCATTGGCCATCTCAAGAGGAAGTTGACTATCTGCTCCCTTAACGGTTTTATATGTAACCGTACCGTTTTCTTCGGTTTCTTTTAGAATTTGTTTTGCCCTTTCGATAACGGCGGAGGGTATGCCGCTTAATTTGGCAACCTCTATACCGTAACTCTGGTCGGCGCCGCCTCTTACTATTCTGCGAAGGAAAATAATATCATCGCCGCGCTTTTTAGCAGCAATATTATAATTCTTAACACCCGAAAGTTCGTTTTCCATAACCGTAAGTTCATGGTAATGAGTAGCAAATAGGGCTTTGGCGCCCAATTTCTTTTTATCTGCCACAAATTCAAGCACCGCGCGGGCTATGGACATTCCATCAAAGGTAGAGGTGCCTCTGCCTATTTCATCAAGAATGAGCAAACTGTTTTTGGTAGCGTTTTTAAGTATCTCAGATACCTCGTTCATTTCAACCATAAAGGTGGATTTGCCCGATGCCAAATCATCGGATGCGCCAACCCTTGTATAAACCGCATCAACAAGTCCGATCTCGGCCATTTGCGCGGGAACAAAGGAACCCGTTTGCGCCATAATCGTTATAATCGCAACCTGACGCATATAGGTGGATTTACCCGCCATATTGGGTCCCGTTATAATAGCACAACGGTTTTCGCCATTATCAAGCAGAGTATCGTTTGTAACAAAAGGCGTACTAATTATCTGCTCAACAACAGGGTGCCTGCCCGCCTTAATATTTATGGCGCCGCTATTATTAATAAGCGGTCTGCAATAATTATTGTTAACCGCCGTTTCGGCAAAGGAACAAAGGGCATCGAGTCGAGCAATGGCATTGGCCGTTTTTCTGAAACGCTCTGCGCTTTCGGCCACCCTATTTCTGATGGCATCAAAAATTTCATATTCAAGACGAACAATTCTATCTTTAGCGGTGAGAACCCTATGCTCAAGGTCTTTAAGTTCATCGGTTATGAATCGTTCGCAGTTTGTAAGCGTTTGTTTGCGGATATAATCTTCGGGTACTTTATCGAGGAAGGAATTGGTAACCTCAATATAATATCCGAAAACTTTATTATAACGAACGCGAAGATTTTTAATTCCCGTGCGTTCTCTTTCTCTCGCTTCAATATCGGCGATATAATCGGTACCGCCGTTCATATCGTTTCTTAATGTATCGACCTCTTCGTTATATCCTTCTTTGATGATTTTGCCCTCTTTAACGGTTATGGGGGCTTTATCATCAATAGCGGAATCAATAAGTTCTCTTATATCATCAAGAATATCAATATCATTATAAATGCTCTTAAGCATCCGACTTTGCGCACCCGACAAAAGCGATTTTATATAGGGAAAACGGGTGGCAGTCGCGGCAAGACCTAAAAGGTCTCTGGGATTTGCAGAGCCGTAAACCGCCTTGGTTATAATTCTCTCAACATCCCTAACACCGCTCATATACTCGAAGGCCTCGCCTCTTATGACCGTATCATTTGAAAGTTCTTCAACGGCATTCTGACGAAGGGTGATTTCGGGGATGGATAAAAGGGGCATCCCGAGCCAACTTCTGATAAGTCGCTTACCCATAGGCGTTTTGGTCTTGTCCAGCACCCATAAAAGAGAGCCCTTTTTAGATTTGGAACGCATTGTCTCGCAGATTTCGAGATTTCTTATGGCCGTCATATCAAGGCGCATAAACTTTTCTTCGGTATAAACATCCACTGAATTTAAGGTGGTGTTTTGCATTTTGCCCGTTTCTTTAAGATAATCTATAACTCCGCCTAAAGCGCACTGAACTGTGCTTGCATCCGCAATTCCGAGATTTTCGGGGCTTATAACCGAAAATTCTTTGCAGATAAGTTCCCTTGTATACGCCCTTTCAAAAACAGATTCCTCTCTTACAGTAACGGTACCTTCAAATCCCGTAGATAAAAATTCCGTCATCAAATCTTTCAAAGGTGCAGTCATAATTATCTCGCTGGGATGAAAACGCATAACCTCATCGGCAACACGCAATAGACAGTTATCTCCCGAAATTTCGGTTACGTGGGTTTCACCCGTAGAAGCATCGGCAAAGCAAAGACCTGCCACATCCTTTTCAAAGAAAATACCCGCAAGATAATTATTGCGCGCCTCATCCAGCATACTATCCTCAATAACGGTACCCGGAGTTATTATGCGAACAACCTCACGCTTAACAAGTCCCTTTGCGGTGGCGGGATCTTCGGTTTGTTCGCAGATAGCAACCTTATATCCCCTATCAACAAGACGGGCAATATATGCTTCGCAACTATGATAAGGCACTCCGCACATAGGCGCCCTTTCGCTAAGACCGCAATCCCTTCCCGTGAGGGTTAATTCAAGTTCTTCCGATGCCTTTTTAGCATCTTCGAAAAACATCTCATAAAAATCGCCAAGGCGGAAGAAAAGGATACAATCTTTATTTTGTTCCTTTATTTCCATGTATTGAGTCATCATCGGCGATAATCCCATAGTTTTTAAGTCCCCTTGTCTTTAATAATCAAGCTTGAAAGGTTTAGTGACAACCACCGCAAGAATCGCAACTGCCTGAGCAAGCGTGTTCGGGCTCACAAGTAGCGGGGTCTGCACCTAAAGCGCACTGCATAATAACGCTATTGATATCGTTAAGCATAGCATCAAGTCCTGCCTTTGCGGTATTATAATCAAGCATAGTTTTGCTGGACATAATCTTGGTATAAACTGCTCGAAGTTCCTCGTTGAGTTCCTTAACCTTTTCTTCATTAACTTCTTCGGAAGAAGTTTCCTTTTCAAGATTCATTCTAACAATATTGAATTCTCCAATTTGCTTTTGAAGTTCGGTATCATTATCATTGGCAAGTTTTGCCTTTGCGAAAGCGATAAAACGCTCATCCTTCTGCATTTCTGCTCCAAGAGCTCTTGTTGCTTCTAAAATTCCCATTTTTAAATTCCTCACTTATTTTAATTATTTTTTATCAAACTACCGTTTAATATATTATTTTCGAAAGATTCGATTTTTATATCGGCAAAATTTCCTATTAGTTTTAGGTCACCCAAAAACTCAACACTTGCAGTGCCGCTCGTTTTACCCACGATATACCCATCTCTTTCTGACGGTTCTTCGCAAAGCACTCTGACGGTCTTTCCCACAAGTTCTTTCTGTTTTTCAAGACCGATAATATCCTGAACCTTCAAAAGTTCAGAAAACCACTTACCCTTTTCTTCGCGGCTTATGGGGTCGTCCATAAGTTCGGCAGGGGTGCCGCCCCGTGGCGAAAATATAAAGGTAAAGAGGGATGAATATCCAACTTCTTTTACAACACTTAAAGTTTCTTTGAAATCTTCGTAGGTTTCTCCCGGGAAGCCCACTATAATATCGCTTGTGAACACCACATCGGGAATTCTCTTTTTTGCTTCATTTATAAGAGTGAGATATTGTTCCCTTGTGTACTTTCTGTTCATACGCTTAAGTATCTCGGTGCTTCCACTCTGAACGGGCAGATGAAGGCGCCGCTCAACTTTTTCGCAGTCCCTTATTGCATCCAGAAGTTCTATGGTGCAATCTTTGGGGTGAGAGGTCATAAATCTTATACGGAAATCCCCTTCTATATCATTTATCATACGAAGAAGTTTCGCAAAATTAACTCCGTGGTCACAACCCTTGCCGTAAGAGTTGACATTCTGACCTAAAAGCATTATTTCTTTATAACCTGCCTTCACCATATTTCGCGCTTCTTCGAGAATTTTTTCGGGTTCTCTCGAACGTTCGCGACCTCTGACATAGGGTACGATGCAATAGGTACAGAAATTATTGCAACCGTACATTATGGGAAGCCAACCTTTAATTTTACCATCACGGCTTACGGGAATACCTTCAACTATATCACCGTTATCGAGGGCGAGTTCGAAGATTCTTTTATTTTCTGTAAGGCGGCGGTAGATAAATTCGGGTAGGCGATGCTCAACCTGGGTGCCGAAAACCAAATCAACATAAGGGTAACTGAATTTAAATTTTTCGGCTACCGATTCTTGTTGCGCCATACATCCGCAAACCGCAACTATCATACCGGGACGCTTGCGCTTATATTGCTTCATGCCGCCCACGTTTCCGTAAACCCTATCCTCAGCGTGACCGCGGACTGCGCAGGTATTAAAAAGAACAAAATCTGCGCCATCGGGCGAATCTATAAGTTCATAACCCATAGATACGAGCATACCTTTTATGCGCTCCGAATCGCTGACATTCTGCTGACAACCGTAGGTTATAATATGGGCTTTAGGGGCATTGGAATATTTATTTAAAAGAATTTCTCTTACCCGTTTCATATACGCCGCCTGTTCGGGCGGATATAAACTTGAGGTGGATAAAAACGACAAAACATAATCCTCCAATATATATTTATCTTATTATACTATAATTTATATAAATAAGCAAGATTTTAAAGCAATATATTTTTGCTATTTTTTTGAAAAAATGCTTGACAAATTAAACTTCTGCCATTATAATCAATATGTTGCAAAACCAAAGACAGCAGGTGGCCTATGGCCGTAAGTTTTACGCCTGCCGAGGTGCGCGTGAAATACTTTAGCTTTTTCATGTCCGCCCAAGGTCTTTGGGCGGACATTTTCTTTATGTTCCGTCCGATGCAAAGAGCAAATTTTATCGGAGGTGAAACAATTGCCTAACGCAAAGGTTTTAGAGCAAAAGCAGAAGCTCGTTGCTGAGCTTTCCGAAAAACTCGGTAAAGCGGTTACCGGCGTAGTTGTTGACTACAGCGGCACAAATGTTGCTGATGACACCGCCCTTCGTAAAGAGCTTCGCGAAAACAACGTTGATTACTTCGTTGTTAAGAACACTCTTCTTGGCCGCGCTATTGAAGGTACCGAACTCGAAGGCATGAAGGAAGTTCTCGAGGGAACAACCGCTATCGCCCTTTCAAATGAGGATTATACCGCCGCAGCCAGAATTCTCTGCCAATTCGCAGAGAAGCACGATAATTTCAAGGTTAAATCAGGTTTCCTCGATGGAAAGTTGGTTGACATTGAAACCATCGAATCACTCGCAAAACTTCCCACCAAGGAAGTACTTCTTGCAACTGTATGCAGCGCATTCCAGGCACCTATCGCTGCCTTCGCTCGCGCCGTACAGGCCATCGTCGATAAAGACGGTTCTGCTGAAGAATCTGCAGAATAATTAAATTAAAAATTAACTAAAACTTATAACAAATTGGAGGAAATTAAAATGGCATCTGAAAAGATTACTGCTATGATTGAAGAGTTAAAAACTCTTACCGTTCTTGAGCTTTCTGAGCTCGTTAAAGCTGTTGAAGAGGAGTTTGGCGTATCCGCTGCCGCTGCTGTTGCAGTTGCTGCTCCCGCTGCAGGCGCTGCCGCTGCTGCTGAAGAGAAGACCGAGTTTGAGGTTGTTCTTAAAGAGGCCGGCGCAGAAAAGATTAAGGTTATTAAGGTTGTTCGCGAAATCACCGGTCTTGGCCTTGCTGATGCAAAGGCAGTTGTTGACGGTGCTCCTAAGACTCTTAAAGAGTCTGCAAGCAAGGAAGAAGCTGAAGAAATCAAGGCTAAACTTGCTGAAGTTGGCGCAACTGTTGAACTTAAGTAATTTTTGCTCAAAACCAAAAAGGCACTACCAATCGGTAGTGCCTTTTTTCTGTATATCTATTATTCTTTCGTAGGGGCGGATGGTGGGGTTTCCGCCGGACACCCTGCGCCCCTCCCCTACAATTCGCACACAAATAAACATAAAAAAACAGACCTTCCGAAAGGAAGGTCTTAGTTTTTTAAAAATTAAGCGCCGAATTTAGCAACGTTAAGTTTGATTCCGGGGCCCATAGTAGTAGCAATTACGCAGGACATGATATACTGACCTTTGGTTGCTGCGGGCTTAGCTTTGATGATAGCTCCCATAAGAGTATCAAAGTTCTCCTGAAGCTTTTCAGGACCGAAAGAAACCTTGCCGATGGGGCAGTGGATAATATTGGTCTTGTCAAGACGGTACTCAATTTTACCTGCCTTAGCTTCAAGAACAGCTTTAGCAACGTCAGGAGTAACGGTACCTGCCTTGGGGGTAGGCATAAGACCACGGGGGCCTAAAACCTTACCAAGACGACCAACAACGCCCATCATATCGGGTGTTGCGATAACAACATCGAAATCAAGCCAGTTTTCGTTCTGAATCTTAGCTACGAGTTCTTCTGCACCTACAAAGTCAGCGCCTGCTTCTTTAGCGGCATCTGCCTTGTCGGCCTTAGCAAGAACGAGGGTTCTAACGGTTTTACCTGTACCGTTAGGAAGAACAACGGCGCCTCTAACCTGCTGGTCAGCGTGACGGGAGTCAACGCCAAGGCGAACGTGAACTTCAACAGTTTCATCAAACTTTGCAGTGCCGGTCTTAACAGCAACAACTACTGCTTCTTCAACATCGTAAAGCTTACCTGTTTCAATAAGCTTTGCGCTATCATTATATTTTTTTCCGTGTTTCATTTTTAAGTTTACCTCCCAATAAGTGGTTAAATCGGAACTTTCCTCCCACGAGAGAGAATTAATCGACTACTTCTACGCCCATGCTGCGTGCGGTACCTGCGATCATGCTGATAGCGGTATCGATGCTGCCTGCGTTGAGGTCTACCATCTTAGTTGTAGCGATCTGCTTGAGCTGTTCGCGTGTTATCTTTGCAACCTTGGTCTTGTTGGG
>JAFSAK010000133.1 GCA_017441045.1 Clostridia bacterium | reverse complement strand
CCCGCATAGTTCCCTTTGGCCCCCTGCCTACCCACCCCGCATCCACAGTTTTTCATTACGGTGCCGAGGTCTTTGAGGGACTTAAGGCGTATAGAAACGAACGAGGCGGAATTCAGCTCTTTAGACCCGAAGAAAATGTTAAGCGTCTTAATAATTCGGCCGCCCGTCTT
This sequence comes from Clostridia bacterium, assembly GCA_017441045.1. The sequence goes on along the minus strand of JAFSAK010000133.1, from coordinate 11,132 downwards.
TGTCTTCCTACTTTAGACCCCGAAGGCGCATTGGATATTATAAAAACCCTCGTTGAACTCGAAAAAGATTGGGTACCGAAAAGCGAGGGCACTTCACTTTATATCCGCCCCTTCCTTTACGGAAATGATCCCCATCTTGGAGTTCACGCGGTTAAAAACGCCGTTTTTGCGGTTATCTGCTCCCCCGTTGGCGCTTACTATGCCGAGGGACTCAACCCCGTTAAAATCGCCATTGAATCTACCGATGTTCGCGCAGTAAGAGGCGGAACCGGTGAAGCAAAATGCGGAGGCAACTATGCCGCGAGCTTACGGGCAGGCCAAAAAGCAGAAGATAATGGCTATACTCAGGTGCTCTGGCTTGATGGTGTTGAACGTAAATATATCGAAGAGGTTGGCGCTATGAACGTTATGTTCAAAATCGGTGGCAAAATCGTAACCCCCGCGCTTATGGGTTCCGTTCTTCCCGGTATTACAAGAAAATCCTGCATTCAACTGCTTAAAAGTTGGGGCTATGAGGTTGAGGAGAGACAGATTTCGGTTGATGAACTCTTTGATGCCGCTAAAAACGGTCTTTTAGAGGAGGCCTGGGGCACAGGCACCGCCGCCGTTGTTTCGCCCATCGGCAATCTTTTCTATGAAGGTAAAGAATATACCGTTTGCGATAACAAAATTGGGGAACTGACACAAAAACTTTACGATAATCTTACCGGTATCCAATGGGGCAAAATTGAAGATGACTTCAATTGGATAACCAAGGTTTGCGATTAAAAACAAATCGGCTTAACGGAAAACCGTTAAGCCGATTATTTTATGTAGGAATAAGAAAAATACAGATGGCCGTAGATATCTTCATCTTCTTCGCATATTTTCTCTTGGGCTTTAATTATTTCTTCACCTAAAATCCACTCGGCAGCATCGGGCATAGTTTGGGTGCCAACCTTATAACTTGCAAGACCTATTAAAAGTTTCGCCTTGCTGCTTTTGAGTTCCCTTTTCCAAGAATCCAGAAGATTATTGAAACAGAATTTAGAGTCGGGATAATTAAAACCGAAATAGAGTTGCGGGATTATCCAATCAACGCAGCCGCTCTCTCCCCAAACTGTAACATCTGCATAACGGCAATTATAGTTTTTTTCAATATCCGCCGCGGGACTTACGCTAAAAATTATATCCTTATTTATAAATTTTATAGCCGTATATACCCCGCTGATAAGGGCATTCACATTACCTCTGCGCCAATCCTCTATTGAAACGGGGCTTTCGGTAGAAGCACAGTATTCCTGATAAGAGGATATATCTTCTTGATTTAGGTCCATTGGATAAAAATAATCATCAAAATGTATGCCGTCAACGGCGTAGGTATTAAGTATTTCCCTTACCCCATCGGTTACAAGTATCCTTGCCTTATAGGAAGCGGGATTAAGATAAATTCCGCTTCCTGTTACAAGGAGTTCTTCCGATAAGCCCCACTTATACGCGGGGCTTTCTTGATTTATATTTTGAATATTATTGTCCGCCGTTCTCACCCTATAGGGATTGATCCAGGCGTGAAACCGTATGTTTTTTTGATGCGCCGACTCGACCATAAACTCCAAAATATCAAATTCTGCGCTTTTTACACTTTCAGCCATCGGAAAAAGTGAGGATGGGTAATAGGCATCGCAAAAAGCTCTTGTATGAACAAAAATATCGGTTATGCCCTTTTCTTTGCATTTTTCTATAACCTTTGAAAATTCATCCTTGAAATCAGATGCAAGCATACCGTTAAGTTCTCCGTAGGTTACCCATACCCCTTTATGATAGATACTGTTATCATCTTTTATTCTCTCTTGGCCTTTGTTTTCTTGGCAACCGCAAACAAACAGCAAAATGCAAAGGCAAAGAATTGCGGCTCGTTTCATATTATCTCCTTTGGCGTAGTTTAATTAACCTATGGGCGTATAATTAATTAATATGCCGCCCACCGCAAATCTATCCTTGCTTTCGAGAGAAATTTTAAGTCGGTTTGTTTTTCTTATGGGGATAATTATAGGTGTTACCTCGTAGCGCGTTGTTTTTGGTCTTATAATAACTTCACCTCTGTTTTCATCCCCCGATACCGCTATTTTGATATCGGAAGCGGGCTCTAAACCAATATGAATTTTATTTATGGTTTTTAAAGTATCCATACTTTCAAAATCCGTAAATGCGGTAGTAACCCTTCCCTCAATATCACATTCTTTAAATGATATTTCGCCGCTATCGTTCTGTTCTATAACTTTATCCTTTTCACCCGACAACATAGCAATATACTGAAATTTTAGATTTTTACTGTTGCAAGCAAAGACAACATTTTTATTTACCTTATCGGCGGAAACCATACTTCCACCGATTTTGTGTTCCCAGAAATACCAAGCGATTTGACCGTTGTTTTCATTGGGATTGGCATATTTATAAGGAAATCCAAAATCCTTTATTCTATAATCCATAACCGCCATTTTATCGCCTAGTATTAACATATAATATCCGTCTATATCAACGGCATACGCCTTTTTAAGCGCGGTTTCACTATAATAGTCAAGAAAGTTTTCGATATTTGAAGACACTTCATAAATATTATTTTCCTTGCCGTATGTAGTCGTGGCGAGGGTGTAAATCTTACCCGCTGAAGAAAGCCAAACAAGACGGTTAGAGCAGTTGCGAAGGGTATCGGGGCAATCGCAACCGATAAAGGAATGTACCGCCGTAGCAGTCAGAGTATCATTATGCAAAAATCCCGCCTTTGCGCCCGATATGATACCATCGGGCGAATAGACATCGCCTACCGTAACATTGATTTTATATATTTCGGTAGGTTTAAATACGATAAATTTATTGCAAACAATTCCCATAGCCGTAATAGGCGCCGTTCTATCCCCCACTGCCACCTTGGCATTGGTCGGGAAATAAAGGGGCGCGGTTTTTCGGCAGGAATAAATTTCATTGACACTAAATTCGTTATCGCAGAAATACATTCTTCCGTTATAACTTATGCACCTATTGGCGCCTACTATTTTACCCCAAGCATCAGGGATGGTTTTATATGCCGTTATCTCGATATTGTTGCCACCGTAACCCGACATATATGGCCATAAAAATTCCTTTTGTCCCTCGGTGAAACTGAAGATTCCCTTTGCTCTATCGATTCTGAAGGCAACGGTATGACCGTCATAAAGAAGAATGGTATTATCATATTCCGGTTCTACAAGCCATCTGAGATATTCGGTAGGTGTAATATAAATTTTGCATTCTACGAAATTGGCATCAATATCAGAAATGGGCAATTTAAAGGTCCCTGATACGCCGTCGGTAGTAAAATATGCATTAAACTTAGGATTAAGCATATTAATAGCTTCTGGCTCGGTGGGTTTGGCATTATAAAACATAGTTCCCGACTCGGCTTCGGCATACTTATTGCCTCTGCCATTCATATAAATAATCGGCACATAGCAATCGGTTACTCCGAGTTCTGTCCACCCATCAAAGTTTTCGGTGATTTCATATATACGGTAAACCGTTTCGCTTCCCGACCTTACGGTAACAAAGGCATAAACACCGCCGCCCGTAGTAGAAGAAGCGTTGAAAAACATAATATTGGAAAATCTATAAAAAACCTCAGAACTTGTCCTTTGCAAACGAATAGCAGCCGTTTCTTCCAAACTTCCGTTATCACTTACGAAGAAAACCCTCAATAGTTCATAGGACATATAATCGCCATCGACCATATATGCAATGGCTTTTTTCTCATCCTTAATATAAACCGAACTTCCCGTCATTTTAAACGGCCAAACGCACTCGGAATATTCATCAATTTTACTGATGACGCTATTTTCTAATGCTCTTATTCCACTTCTTGTGCGAAGGGCACCGTTTTTAAACCATAAATTTTTACAGTCACTTAATTCGTTCTTTTCAATAAACTTTTCATCCTTAAGATTTACTCCGCCGAAAAGACCTCCTATACGGAACTGCTTTTGCATTTCACTTTTAATATTGCCGTATTTCATAAACTACACCTCGTTTGCTACAGGCAAGTTATCCTTAACGAAGGTTTTATTGCCCCGAAAGGCGCTTCTTTTGGCATTATAAATACTTGCAAAAAGTTGATTTTTGCTCCCATCGTTATCCGAAAGGGCCAAAAGCATGGCAGTACCGTATATAAGGGCATCTTCCCCGCTTTGTGAAATAGAAATTTCATCGGTTAGTTTTTCTATGAAAATATTAAGTTTCAAATCTGCAATAATTCGGTTTATAGCGGCCGTGGCCCTTGCTTTTAATCCTGTGCTATCCTGAATTTCACCGCTTGAATCGGTATAACCCAAAAGTTTCATTGCATTATCAAATATTCCGCTACCCTTCATTTTTGGCCTCCTTATTTAACTCCTCAAGGATTTCTTCCTTATCGGCTATGATTTCATCGGGCAACCTCTTTATAAGTTGCAGCTTACTTAAACGCCCTTTTCATAAAGCATTGTAAGCATATTTACTGTTTCTGCGGTTTCGCCCGTATTCATATCCTCCGCCTTCACCTTCGCAGAACAGATAATATCCGCATATCTTCCCGCATCAAAGGGCATATACCATATACCGCTCTCATCTTCGATTTTAAGCGAACGGTTGCCGTAATGGGTAAACCAGAAATCAACCCAGATAAGTGAAAGTTCACCTAAAAATCTATAGTATTTATCCTTTAAAAGTTGTAGCGGTAAAGTAGCGGCATTTAGCATCGTAGCAAGAGCCGCCGCGTTATCCGCTCTGCTATCTCCGAGGGCTACTTCATTGGCTCCGCTTTGTGTCAGGGTATTGGTTACAAGTTCGTTTACACTACCCGTAAGATTACTACAAAAATCAGGAGGAGTAACATATTTAATGGCTCCCGAAACATCCTCATTCGTGCCATAGACCTTGATTATTTGTCCCGGGTCGTTGGTGATATCGGCATTTACCGTATCCCCATTTACCACCATCATAGGCATACCCATAGTCATAGCAGACCATACATTTGCCGTTATCATTCGGTTTATGGCAATCTGATTGGGAATAAGATAGGTAATCTCACTTTCGCCATAAATAATTCCATCCTTTTCTTCCCAACTTATAGATGCCAGCGGATAGCGAGTAAGTTTAGTATCAAATTCTTCCCTTATGACGCAGTTTTCAGTAACCTTCACGCATTTAACGGTGGATTTGCCTTTCGCGGTGACCGACTTATAAAACTTAGTAAGCACCAAAACCTTGCCGTTTTTATCGGCCTTTAGGTTTCGCCCCTTTTTCTCACCCAATTCTTTTCGCAGAGAATCCGCATCCAGCTCACTTGCGACAATAATATACGGTTGCATTTGTATATTGGTGCAGTATGGGTCGGCAAAATAAACATTACCGATATCCAAAACTTCGCAATTTATATCCCCGAAATTATCGGCATCTGCATCCTTATCCCAATAGGTGTAAAGAACTCCCGTGCCGCTTATGAACGCCTTTTTCAGAACGGAAACCAGAAGCGAATCAAGGGAAACTCTATGGGAAACGGTTTTTCTGTAATCCTCAAGAACGGGCATAAGAAGATTAATTTCTTCCTCGTTGATTTTTCCTTCAAAACCATCCTTATTTTTAAGGATTTCTCTGCTTTTTATATTTCCCTTATTAATTTTATTTGAGGCGGCAAAACCGCCTGCCGAAAATTTAACCGAAGTTGGAGCCGAAATAATTTGAGAGATTTTATAATCCCCGATTCGTTTTATAACATTGTATCGCACGAGCGGGCGATCATTTCCGCAGTTTGCGCCGTACCATTGGTCACCGATATAAAAACGCTCGTTGATTTTACTCTGTTCATAAAGCCCTTTGCTTCCGAGCGCCTCTTTAAAATTAACTCCGTTTAAATATTCATTATATATATGTTTAGGTTCAAGATTCATTTTCTACCTCCCCGGTACTCAAAGTTTTTTGTTGTAAAAGAGCCGCTTTTTTAAAAGCGGCTCCCATAAATTTAAACTAAACTTCTTCCACAGTTACACAGCAAACAGCGCTTTCCTTTGCGGGAATGCCATCTACCGTAATTTTAGCAAAGTAGTAGTGGGTGCCTGCGGTAAGGTCAGCAGGGAGAGTGAACTGCGCTTCGGTTGCATCGGCAATCTTCACGGCGCCTCCACCGTTTTCATCCTTACAAGAGTACCACTGATAACCAATCGCGCCGCCGTCACAGGTTGCGGTTACGGTAAGGGTTTCATCACTTTCGCCCATCGTAACATTGATGCTCTGTGGCTCTGCAGTAACTGTAACTTTAGGAGCAATCCAAGCCCAGATACTGTCAAGTCCGCTCTTCTTTACAAATACATCATAGTAAATGCGGTAATCGAACTTATATGCATCGGCATCAAGATTCTGTTCGGGGGTGAAAATTCGCATCTGCTCGGTTTTCTTTACGAGGTGAGCCGCCGACTTAGGACAAACAAGCATATAAACTTCACGGGCATTATGGTCGGGTTTAAAACCGCCCTGCGCGCCGTTATTGAAGGTGTAACTTGTCTTCATTCTCTCGTTAACTACGGGAATAATGGCAACACCATTTAGCGATTTAACCTTAAGATTAACTTCGCCCTGCTTGAAATCACTTACGGTTATCATACGTGAAATTTCGGCAGAATTTATAAGGGCCGCATACATTGAACTATCAAGGAATGCTACTAGTTCTCCATCAAAACCAACTACGCTCTGCACTTCGTTAATAAGGTTGCAAAGTGCCTCAAAGGGCTTATTTATATCACCATCAACGAGATTGGCTCTTGTTGCGGCAAGACCGGCAAGTTTAGAAATAACATAGGCATCGCATTCGGGAACAACCTTGGTGCGAACATATTCGCCCAAAATCTTACCCGCAAGGTTGGCAATGCCGGTTTCATCCATATCTTCGCGGTCAATCTGCAAAGAACGGGCGCGGTCCATAGCCATTGTATAGGAAGCGTTGCTTACGGTTATGGCGCCGCGGGTAAAACCTGTATCGCGGTCATAATCGGCAAGTCCCTGAAAATCCACATCGGGAATAATAACGGTTTTTGCGCCTACGAATTTGGTGGTAAGCGCATTATCTGCAAAGAAACCTGTTGCACTCTTCTGCGAAAACAAAATATCGAGTTCATCAGAATATCTTGCAGCATTTTCTATTGAATTAATAGACATAAAATTTTCTCCTTATCAAATTAATTTATCCCCAGATTCCCTTTAAAAACATATTACGAACGGGGTCAACCGTTCCCGTATCTTCGGTTTTTAAAGATCCCAGAGTATGTTTATTTACTTCTTTTTTCTTTTCTTCCTCATCCCTCTTTTGCATTTTAAGGGAGTGAAGATGCCTCAAATACTCATCAAGTATTCGGCTGCCTTTTTCGCGGCTTCGCAAAACAACCTCGTCGGGCAATTGTTCGTATGCGGAAATTTCGGGGAAAAATTCTTTTAATTCCCCCAGTTGTCCGTCATCGTGGGCTAATTTTTCCTCCATACTCATAAAATTATCCGTAAGTTCCTCATTGCCGCCGCACTTTGATAAAATTTCATCACGTCGTTCTTTTTTAAGGTTGCCTTCAACCATCGAAAGAAACTCACCTACGCTTTTACCGTTTTGCTGCGCTAAAACGCGAAGTCGGTCAAAATCCTTGGTTATCATATCGTATTTGAGACCTTTTTGAGCAAGGGATGCCGCTTCCTCTACGGAAAGTTCCCTTTCCTCTTTATTAAATTTAATAGGAATTTTAATACCTTCGTCCGAAGAAAGAGGTATGGTTTCCCCTGTTTTCGAAATCGTATTTTCTTCCTGCGACACAGGTTGTTCACAGTTATAACTTTCTGATTTTTCCATACTAAACTCCTTAAATTCAGTGCTATTTTATTTTTGTACCGAGCCATCATAGGTTAAAAAGTTTTCAAATTCACGGCTAATGCTTGTGTGCTTTACAAAAGGTTTAAATGGGGCTTTGACTCCGCCACCTTTTCCGCCAAATGTAAATCCAAGCAAAAAACCGAGCAAAAATGCGGCCGCGGCTACCGTTAAAAAACTTATAAAACTCATATATCCCATCCTTTACTGAAATCTTTAGGGCTGATTCCCATTTCTCTTTTAATTTCAATTTCTTCTTTCTGCGGATGAAAAAATTTAACATCGTAAAAAGCGTATCTGAGTGCATCGCAAAGGTGGTTATCCGTATCCTTAGGCATCTTCATTCCGTTCTTTAAATTTTTATCATCATAAACATAGGAAGAAAATTCTTTTATGGTATTAACGCAATGAGCATCTATATAAATCTCATACTCGTTTATACCCGATATTCCGTTCAGAATACTGTCGCTACCCTTAACGGAAGGCATAATTCTTTGTATGCCAAGGCGCCGTAAATCATCATTGGATTTCGGCTCGGCACTATCGGCTCTTATACGCTCTTTGGCAAAGCCCCGTTTTTTAATTTCCTCGGCAATATGACAGTTGAGCATTCTTTTTTGATAAAACTCATCATAGATATAAAGAATCTTATCAATAGGGTTGGCGCGAAAAGCAATAAATGCCGTAGGGTCATTGGTATAACCGTAATCAAGACCGAAGAAGTTTTTCCATTTATATTGCTCCTCTGTTTTGATTTGCGGCCTTCCTATCTGCCAATTTTCAAAGACAAGTCCTTCTGAAATCCCCCAGTTTCCAAGCCCCGCCACCTGATACTTCCTCATATTTCGGCGCTTCATTTTAGTAAATACCGCCCTATCGGTTTCATCCAAAAATTCATTTATGAGGTAATTGGTCGAAAAGGTTGCAGTATCCGATTGCGCAGTATCAAAAAAGCGTTTTTTGAGCCAGTGTTCACTGCTCCAAGGGTTAAAGGTGAGGGTTGTTTGCTTGAAAAGACCATCGGGGAGAGTGCCTCTTGGCACAGATAGGTCAAGCTTTTCAAAATCCGCTTCGTTTGCTATTTCGAAGGCCTCCTCAATCCAGACAAAATTCAGATACCCTTTAGGCACTGTGGTAGATGCCAGTTTAAGAACATCATCAAATCCGCGAAATATTATTTTTTGTCCCGTTGGGATATAGGTCATCTCCATAGGCGATACGGTGTTGTTCCATAGGTGTGATACTCCAAGTCGACTCTGGGCCCATTTGAGTTGCGCGAAGGTACTATCCCTATGGGTGTTCATAACCTGCCTCACTACAAGGAGGTTACTGTCTTTATACCGCATTATGCGATATATAAAATTGAGGGCGGTGGTGGTACTCTTTTTTGAGGCCTTGCCTCCTTTTAAAACTCGGTACCGCTTTTTGCAATTCCAGAATTCATCGTACCCTTCACCTGCAACACCGCTTATCTTAATCGGCGATATCATCAATAATGGTCACCGCCCTCGTCTCTTTTGGAATTTCGCCGCCCATACCCGCGATGCTGCGAAGTTCCTTTATGGCAGCAAGGTCACCCGAAGATGCCTTCTTATAGAGCGCTATCATAACTGCGGCTTTTCTTTTTGGCTTTTTAAGTAGGTAGCCCTCATCTTTAAGAGATTGCTTTTCCGCCTCGGATAACTCCTCGTTAAGTAGAGCGCGAAGTGAACTTTGGAAAAATTCATCTTTTTTCTTCATAGATAACCTCCCGTCATAAAATTCATCGGATTTTCTTCCGATACATTTAATATACTCCGCCAAAAAGTGCCTTTCACCGACTTGAAAAAGGGATAACTTTGGTGTATAATGATATTTGTAAAATTTTGCGAGGTGACTTCCAGTGAAAAATTATAAACGCTCGGCTAAAATTGCCCTTATAGCAACCTATGTTTTTATGGTTTTATTAGTTGTATTTACCGTAGCACTGCCTTGGCTTATAAGATGGTATGTTGAGGTGCGCGGCCGCTCTGCCGACCTTTTTGCTACAATTATGCTCGCCACCTACCCTTGTGTACCCTTGGCGGCAATTACGCTTTTCTCTTTGATGAAACTTCTTAAAAATATTTTAGCGGGTAAAGTTTTCGAATTTGAAAATACAGGACACCTTCTCGCCATTTCCAATAGTTGCCTTTTAGCAGGTATCATAATGCTCGTTGCGGGTATTTTCTATATGCCCTTCTATATTGCAGGGGGCGCCGCAATCTGTATGGCTTTAATTGTAAGAGCAATGCGAGTAGCCCTTCAGGCCGCAGATTATGAGGTTCATAAACACGAAGAAGAAAAGAGTGAAAAATAATGAAAAAAACAGTTATTTCGGTTATCGGCAAAGATTCGGTGGGTATCATTTCTAAAATCAGCGCGTCAGCCGCTGAATATAATGTTAATATAATTGATATTACACAGTCGGTTTTAGAGGATATGTTCTGTATGGTTATGCTAACGGATATATCCGCCCTCTCTTGTTCCTTTAGCGAATTTTCTGATAATCTTCAGAAGCAAGGTCGCGAAATGGGGCTCGAAATTCACGTTATGCACGAAGATATTTTCAATTCTATGCACCGTATTTGAGGTTGAGTAAATTTATGATTAATCTTAAGGATATAATGGAAACCGTAAATATGATCAGGCAGGATAATCTGGATATCCGCACCATCACTATGGGTATTTCCCTACTTGATTGCGCCGATTCAGATGCGAAAACTGCCTGTGATAAAATTTACGAAAAAATGACCCGTCTTGCAGGCAATCTCGTTAAAACGGGTATGGATATTGAAAGCGAATATGGAATTCCCATTATAAATAAAAGAATTTCTGTAACGCCTATTGCTATGGTGGCCGCCGCTTCGGGCGGTGACCCCGTTATGTATGCTAAAACCTTGCAAAGAGTGGCTGACACTACGGGCGTTAATTTTATAGGCGGTTATTCTGCCCTCGTTCATAAGGGCTTTTCTGCGGGGGATTTGCGGCTTATAGAGTCCATCCCCGAAGCCCTCGATATCACAAATAATATCTGCTCATCCGTTAATATCGGCTCCACCAAAGCGGGTATAAATATGGATGCGGTTAAACTTATGGGTAAAGTTATTAAGGATGCCGCCGTAAGAACTGCCGACCGTGACTGTATCGGTTGCGCAAAATTGGTTGTTTTCTGTAATGCCCCCGAAGATAATCCCTTTATGGCAGGCGCCTTTCACGGTGT
>JAFSAK010000132.1 GCA_017441045.1 Clostridia bacterium | reverse complement strand
TCGGCTCTGCCTAAGATGATGCAGTTAACGGTAATAAGGGCGAGATAAACTCCCAAAAGTTCGTAAAGTTCGGGGAGATATGCGTGCATAAACATCTGAACGATGGTTACGAAACCTGCAATAATTACGATATAGCAAGGAATTCTTACTGTATCGGGAATAATCTTGCGAAGTAAAGATATAACCACATTTGAGCAGATAAGCACCGCCATAGCCGCAAGGCCCATAGCGATAGCGCCTATAACAGTTTGGGTGGTTGCCAATGTCGGACAAGTTCCAAGCACCAACACAAACACAGGATTCTCAACGAGAAGGCCCTTTAATAAAACCGACATATTGCTATTCTTATTCATTATTGCGCCCTCCCTTCAAGAATATTAACCGATTCAATGGCTCTGCCTACGGCAGTAATATAACCGTTGGTGGTAATAGTAGCGCCGCCGATGGCATCAATCTCTTTATAGTTAGTTTGGTCTTTTCCGTTAAACTGGGTGTAGAACTTGGGTTCTGCGCACTGTGAACCATAACCTTCGCTTTCCTTCTGAGAAAGGGTTTCACAAGAGATAATCTTACCGCCTTTTGTCAAAGAAACACGAATTATAATGGGCTCTCCCGAGGGGTTATAGTAGGTATCGCCATTGATACCGAATCCCGATGCCTTAACTTCAAAGACATAATTACCGCTTACGGTTTTTTCGGTTTTCAGTATGGCGGCGGGAAGTTCTTTTCCTGCACTGAAGGGTGAAACCTTTGATGCTTTGATTTTAGCGGCATAGCCCGAAATTATATTCTTGGTGGCTTCGTCCGCTTCACCGAGAACGGCTCCCGTACTGTCAACACCATAGAAATTACCATTGTAAACGATAACCGTACCGCTATTATTATTTGCCTTATAAACGGCCGCTACGCCCTCTAATTCTTCAACCATAAACCAAGGCGTGAACTCGCCGTCTGCGGCGTGGAGAGCGGCAGAAAGATTATCCTTAAGGATTTCTTCTTCACTTCTTAAATCTACGGAGCCGCCACCTAAAATAACGGCAGTATTAAGGGCATCCTTAACGGCATTTTTATAAGCCGCGGTTGTTCTTGTAACACCTGCTACGGTATCAAGAGCATCTATATCCTCAAGGGTTTTTCCTACGGTTTTTTGTCCGTAGGTTTTTTCTTCACCTAAAGTTTCGTTGCTTCCAAGACAGGTAGCGCCCGTAACCGCACCGCTACTGTCTATTCCGCACATAATAACAAGACCTGTATTATATCCCGACGTGGAAAGTTTAACAACATATCCGCCGCCGCTTTCCGAATAAACTTCGGTAACGGTTTCGGGAAGTTCAAATTCGCTTATATCCACAAGGGTAAATTCCTTACCCTCGGGCATAACCTCCAAAAGCGCTTTATTAGAGGCGGCATTTTCGTTTTGCTTAATGATGGGGGCGGTAACAAAGTTTGTTACCGAAAGGAGTATTGCCATAACACTGCAAATCGCAGTCAAAACAACTATGCTTTTTAAATATTTACTCATTATCTATCCCTCCAAACACCTTTCTGCGTGTCCACTTCTCGATGAAGGGATTAAGTATATTCATAAGCAAAATTGCAAAGGATACGCCTTCGGGGTAGTTTCCGTAGAAACGGATAAGCACGGTTATTACACCGGCTCCCAAGGCGAATATAACCTTACCCCAAGGGGTTGAGGGGCTTGTTACATAATCGGTCGCCATAAATATAGCGCCGATAAAGAGTCCGCCCGAAAGAGTATATGCAAGAGCGGTCATAAAATCGCCGCAAATTGCCAAGGACATAGCGAAAACCGTAGCGATATAAACTACGGGAGTATGCCAGCTGATAACCCTTCTTACAAGAAGATAAACAAAGCCAAGCAAAAGGGCAAGTTTACTTGTTTCACCGATGCATCCGCCAACATTTCCTATAAATAAATCGATAAGTTTAGGGGCATTGCCTTCCGCAATGGCAACAAGGGGTGTTGCCGTAGAAACGCTATCAAGGGGGAAGGCAGATTTAGCCATTGTTCCAAAGGCAATAAGCATAAATACTCTTCCCGTAATGGCGGGGTTAACCACATTGCAACCTATACCGCCAAAGAAACATTTAACGATAATTATTGCAAAAACCGAGCCCAAAACCCCTTGCCAGATGGGAATATTGGCAGAAAGATTAAGGGCCAAAAGAAGTCCCGTTACGGCGGCAGAAAGGTCACCGATGGGCATTTCTTTCTTTAAAATAAGATAGAATAACGCTTCGCTCAAAACCGAAGTCGCAACACAAGCAATAATAAGCCATAAAGCAGAAAGTCCAAAGAAAACAACTGCCGCTATAGTGGCGGGGGCTAATGCTATGAGAACATCGAGCATTATTCCGCTTGTAGTTCTATTGGTATGAATATGAGGAGAAACCGAAATATGAAGTTTTGAATCCATTATTTTTTATCCTCCTTTGCTTTTTCTTCACTGCGAGATTCTTTCAGGAACTGCTTTGCAAGTTTATTTGTCTGAACTAAAGGTCTATGAGCGGGGCAAACATATGCGCAACAACCGCATTCCATACAAGCCAATGCTCCCGCCTCTTTAATGCCTACGGCATCGGCAGTTTTATATGCCTTTTCAATGCCTACGGGGCTAATGCCGAAGGGACAGATATTATAACAAGAGCCGCAACGGATACAAGAGGTTTCCTTTGCCATTTTACCGTCTTTTTCATTAAAGGCCAAAATAGCATTGGTATTTTTAAGGATGGGAGCATCAAGGTCTAAAACCGAAACACCCATCATAGGACCGCCGTAAAGCACCTTTATGGGTTCACTTTTAAAGCCGCCTGCAAATGCAAACACATCGGCCATCATAGCGCCTATGGGAACTATAACATTTTTTGGCTCTGCTACTGCGCTACCGTCAACCGTAATGCACTTTTCCAAAAGTGGCATACCCGTTTTAAGATATTCGCCGATAACGGCTAAAGTAGTACAGTTAATAACAATAGAGCCAACATTCAAAGGTAATTTACCTGTAGGGATAACCTTACCCGTCAGGTGATAAACCAATACTTTTTCGCCGCCTTGGGGATAAACAGAAGAAAGGACCTTAACACTTACGCCCTCATTGGCGCTTGCCATTTTCTTCATTTCGGCAATGGCGCTCTTTTTATTATTTTCTATGCCGATAATAACCTTTTTGATTCCAAGATACTTTTTAAGATACTCAAGGGCAAAGGCCATATCATCGGCTCTATCGGTCATAGTATAAGAGTCGCTCGTAATATAGGGCTCACACTCGGCGCCGTTTATTATAAGTTCCTCGATTTTTTCGGGCTCGGCCGCGAGTTTCACAAAGGTCGGGAAACCTGCGCCGCCAAGACCTACTATGCCGCTTTTCTTAATTGCTTCAATAAGGTCGTCCCTACTATTAATAACAGGAGGAGCTATGCCTTTATCAACCGTATTTTCGCCATCCGACTCAATAACGATTACGGGAATCTTTTTGCCATCAGAGCCCACTTTATCGGAAATCTCCTTAACGGTACCCGAAACACTTGAATATACGGGTGAAGAAATAAAGCCGTTCTGTTCGCCGATAAGGGTACCTTTATCCACGTGGTCCCCTATCTTGACTACGGGTAATGCGGGGGCGCCTATATGCATACCCATAGGTATACTTACGCGCTCCACATTAGTCATAACAACGGGCTTCATATCAGCGGTATTTTTTCTATGGGGCAGATGCACCCCGTGAAGAGAAAATGCCATGAAAAAACCTACCTTTCAAAGCAGTATAAATATACATATATTACCATTTTATAATATACCTTTTTTAAGTTCAAAAGTCAACTATTGACTATTTTATAACAAACTTATGTTTTTATATATTATAATATATTATACCCTTATTTCGCAAAAATTCGCCCGAATGCCTAATAATAGACATTCGGGCTATAGAGAGAGGTAGTTATTCTTCTGTTTCTTTTTTATTAAGTTTTAAGGTAGTGTAAACCGCCAAACCGCCGCTTACGAAGAGTACTCCAAGCAAGAGCCCGATATTTCTGTTGTAACCCGTTTGAGGTGAGGTTACTTCGGGAGCGGGAGTGGGAGTAGGTGCGGGAGTAGGTTCAGGGGTTGGTTCTACGGGGATATTTGCCTTATTAGTATTGATAAACTCGGCTACAATATCTTTATCCGTATAATCTTGGCCTTCAAATAAAACATTCGCAACTACCTTGTTTTCGGCATTAAGAGAAATTTGTACGGATATTTCATATTCCTTTTTGCTATATTCCATATCCTCAAGGTCACCCTTAACCTCCGATAAAGTATAGGTATAGGTCTCGCCTATATCGGCGCTATCGTAATTAAGCGTGAACTGCGCTTTTCCGTCTTTATCGGTTTTCTCTGTTTGCTCGCCGTTTTTACCCTTTAACACAAATTCAAAACCTTCGGGTCCTAAAATAAGAGTTCCCTTGTTTTCAACCGTTTTTTCAATATCAACGGTAACGGAAGTTTCGGTATTATCGGGATTATAGTAGTTAGTAACATCTACGGTAACTATATCATTATTAGCGTTACCTATATCTGCAGACGCGCTTATTGTTCCATCAAGATTATCCTTTACGGTTACCTTAACGGGAATATCAGCAGCATAGGTCATACCGGGAATTTGGGTATCGGTTTCTTTAATGATATATTCGATAACCTTATCGTTATTATAACTTACATTATCGGCATTATAAGTGAAGGTGAACTGCGCTTTACCCTCTGCATTGGTGCTGTAAAGAGGACTTACAAGGTTGCCTTGCTTATCATAAAGACCAAATTCAAAACCTTCGGGGCCGTAATTGCCATTACCGCTGCTTGAAACCTTCTTATTAATTTCAAAGATGATTTCGGCAATGCCATCTGCTTTATAGGTATTTACAAACTGATTTGCAGTAACAACAAATCCGCTTGCCACCGAAGTTACAGAAGTGAGATTTAAATTCTCAACGCCGCCTATTTCAAGTTTTCCATCGGTATCGTTATCGGTAACGATGATATGGAAATCTCTCGAAACACTGTCAAATGTTATACCCTTTAATTCGGTGGGAACGATTTCTTTAATGCTATACTGATAGGTGCCTACATGCGTATATTTCTCATTTTTAAGAGCCGCAGTAAGAACACTTCCGAAATCGCCGTTCTGATTGATGGTTTCGCGAGCGATTTCTATCTGACTTGCAGTATGAGGATCATAGCGATAAAGAACGAAGGTAAAGTTATCGTTATTCCAAGGTCTGCCTGTGAAGTTCTTTGATGCATTTATGGTAACATTTGGAGAAACCTCTGCAGGAGCGTAGTTATTTGTGAAAACATAAACCACATTTTGAGTGGTGCTAACCTCGGTTATATCATTAAGCACGCGGACGTCACTCAAGGCAAAGCCCTCAGGCATTGCGCCTGCATCCTCGGTAACTACCGCCTTCCAACCCGATTTAACCGCAATAACGATGGACTGATTTCCTTTAAGCTCAATATTGCTCAAAACATTGTTAACAACGGGAATATTAAACTTATTATCCGTATCGTTGGAATAATACGCTTCAACAACTGTATCGGGATATGCAGCGCCGCCATCATTTAATATAACATCAAATTTGAATATATGATTATTGATGCTATCGGGCGCGGTAGTAAATGGGTGGGTAATCTGTTTGCTGATTACCAAACTGCCGTTCTGACGGAGAGTATTAACAAATTCAACACGGTTTAATTTATGAAGTTCTACAATACCTTCATCATCAACGATCATTGCCTCTACATAATCGGCGCCTGCAGGGATAATTTCTTCAACCTTATAATGAACGCCTGCAGGAAGACCTACAATAAGAACGGTTTCCCCTGCGTTTATCGTGATTTTACCAACGCCGCTACCATCAAGGGTGATGGTCTCGGCACCCGCATTATACATACCGTCGGCGCCCTTGCGAACAACCTGATAGGTTGCGGCGCTATCGCCGATATCTACGCCGAATTCAAATGCGTGGGTAACACCAGCCAAGGTTTCATCAATATTTTTGGTGATAGCAATTCCGGTTGCGGGAGTTACTGTAAGTTTACCGTTATTGCCGAGAATGGCATCGGCATAATAATGGGTGCCTTCAATGTGTTCAACCGTGGGAAAATATGAATAAGCGAGAGTATTTGTCACATTGGCGCCAGTAGCTTTCAGAGTTTCAACCTCATCGTAAACGCGGTGAATTGTTTCCTTGGGAATATTCCATCCGCCATTGGTATCGCTCTTAGCAACTCTTCCGAGAGCCGTATCGGATATTCTTTCATATTTCTTTATAAGGGTAGCATTATTACCTATACCCGTAAGCTCAAACACATTTATCTGACGATAATATTCATTTCCGTCGTTTTTGGTGGGTTTGGTGTCAGATGAATATTTAGCATAGGCGCTTCCGTTTTTAATATATACGGGGGTTGGCTCGTTATAGTAATAACGCTCGTTTTCATAGTTGGGTTCAAAGTATGATAAGGTGTTTATAGAATCGGTGGGATGAATATAGTTTGAATTATCGTTATCGGTTTCCATTTCAAACTGCTCTTGGCTCCACTGATTAGTATAGAAAGTGTATTTTCCGTCTGCCGCACGGTTATTATTACCGAGAGCGGCCTCAATATTATATTCGTTAACATCATCACGAAGTCCTACTTCAAAAAGCAATCTGATGGGCTCGGCATCGGTGATGGTCATTTCGATATTTCTGGCGTTATCATAGCCCGTTCCCTCAAGAGAAACATCATATGAAACAACGGGGATAAGGGATGCGGGAACGCGGAAGATGAGCTGTGCGTGACCGGGCATAATAACATCATTATCGGCCGCGCCGAACTGACTTTGAGGTACTATGGCAGTATGCACCTGAATGGATACATACATAAGATCACTGGCGTTATATCCATTTGCTATTTCGCCCAGCATACCATAAGATTTATTTATAATGCGGCTCCTACGGGAATATCGGCATAGGTATGATTTTCATTCCAGAAACCGATATACTTTCCGTCTTTATCGGCATACCAACCGATGAAGTTGGAGAATTCGCCATTTGTACCGTATTTTAACTGACCTGCATCATAGGCAAGGCCAACAAGGGTTCTTGCTTCTTCGGTACTCTGGATACCAAGGCGCTCTTTAACCGCCCAGATAAGATTATTACCAAGTTCGTTTGGATTTGCAACGGTACCGAGGGAACCGCCGCCTACTTTGAAGTTTTCACTTAACTTTTCGCCGGTGAAAAGTTTATTGCCTATCCATATACCCTCAATCTGCTCTACCTGCATATAATCGCCGATATCATCGATAAATTCAATATAACCTTCCATATGAGCATTATTGTTTTCTACCAATGTAGGTCTATAGAGGGACTGAAGTATAATCTGTTCTACTATTTTGTCAAAGGCGGCAAAAAGTTCTTGACCCGTATCGGCATCGGAATAAAGATTGCTATAATTGAAATCGGTTATATCAGCATCCTTAATAACCGAAGTACCATCTGTTATTTCAACCGTTGCATTATTGGTGGCAGCAAGATAATCTTCCCAAAAACCTTTAATATTATTTGTAGAATTAGAAGGATTGAGTACACTCTGTGCAACAGAGCTATTGCCAACGCCAAGGCCTAAAGTATAGAAAAGAGCTTCACTATCGTTATAATAACCGCTTATCCGCTCTTTAACATAGGCAGCGGTAAGCTGGGTTAAAAAGGCATAGGTTTCGCTTGTGGATTGCCCGTTTCCTCTATCGGTATCGGCGGCGTTTCTATAATCGGTTGCGGCGTAGGTAGGAGCGCCGTCACTCATAAGCACCATAACTGGCTTACGCTGTGTTCCGCTCTGGAAACCGTCACCCTTTATGATGGTATCATCAGCGGCAGATTTTGCTTTAAAGAGGTCGGCAGCCGCCTGTAAACCGCCCTGAATAAAGGTACCGCCTACTACATCAACTGTTCTTGTTGATACATTTCCGTCTTCAGTGCTAACGCCCGAAGCAATAGAAACTTCATTTCCGTTGTGATTGTTATTAGCATTGGTTTCGAGGAACTTACCTACGGTCACATCATCACTTGTGTCCCATCGGGTGCCTCCGTTATAGGTAACAGTACCTGTTGCTTCATAACGGTCTATAGGAAGAAGGGTGGTATAGTGGAAATTATTGCCTTCATCATACGCTGCCGAATAAAGAACAATACCAACGCGGTTATTTCTATTAAGGTCTAAAAGCCGTGTCATAGCGGCATTAGCGGCGAGAACAAGGTCGCTTACCGCATTATTGTTATTAGAGCCCCAAGTGCTCGGTCCCATAGAGCCCGAAATATCAAGAACGAGAACTGTGTCGGTTGGAATATGTGAATAGCCAACAATAGATTTATTAGAAGCAATAGCCGAAAGAGCAACCAAAAAACTATCGTCTGCAACTTCGGGAATTATGGGATTATTATAGGCATCGGTAAGTCCCGTAAAATAAGAATTATCGGCGAATACCGATTTATCGGTCCAAACGCCACCCGCATTTTCGGAGGAGGTAAAGGTGGTGCCGAAAAAGTTTCTCCAACCATCAAGTGTGGGAGCGTCTGCCACCTTGCTGAAATTCGGGTTAGATGCCGCAAAAGCAACCGTACCCATTCCTGCAAACAACGATAAAACTATCGCCATTGTTAAAAGTATAGAAAGTGTTTTGTTGAAAAGTTTTTTCATTTTATTTTATTTCCTTTCTTAAATTTTCATTTTCGCAAATACCGATTAAATCTCCCGGATGTTCGCATCGGAAAAATTTACAGGAACCGCAGTCGCCGTATTTATCTTCGGCATAGGGGCAACCATCATAGGTGACGTTCACCCAAGGTCTTCCGCAAGGAGTATATCGGGGAGTTTCGGCAAAATCGGGAAATTCTCCCAGATACATTTCTGATTCGGTGTCAAAAACCAAATTCACCTCAACAATATCACCCAGCAGAGAATAGACTCGTTTTTTAATTTCTGTCATAACCTTCTCCTTGTTTGATTTTACAAGATGATTATATACCTCTATTTCTCATTTGTAACGAGCACTTTTTAGGAAAAAAAGTGCAATTTTTTATATTATTTTGTGCCGTATTTTGCCAAAAAACCAAATTTTTACCGAATTTGCGTTCGTTTAAACGAACGGACAATAAAAAATTATGCCCGAGAGTGTTACCTCTCGGGCGTTTTTCTTACCTTTATTAATTTATCATAAACTCTTCAAGGCCCTTTTTGCCGTTTATACCGAGTTTCTGATATATAATCTGCAAATAGTTCTTAATGGTTTTTTCGGAAAGGTGCATATGCTCCGCTATTTCTTTTATGCGCCAATCTCTATAATATAGGGTAGCCACGACAAATTCGGTAGTAGTAAGGTTATCGGCTACGGTTTTGCTCATAGTTTCATTATGAACGCCGCGCCAACTCTTGCCGTAATTTTTAGCAAGTTCGATTATAAAGGCGAACTCCTCGGGGTGTTCCTTTTTTATATGAGATTCCAAAAGTCCATGCAGAACCGAATGATGCTCCGCAAAGGGTTGATAAAGGCCATCATCTTTGGCTAAATTCCAAGCTGCTTTAAGATGCTCTTTAGCCCTTCTTACCCTCGTGAGCCCCATTAAACTTACCGCCGAAATTATATGAATATGTATAAGCGCGATAACATAATTTTTAGGGCAAACAATCAATGCCGCTTCAGAAATTCCGTAGGCGCGGCTATAATCTTTTTCAAGATACGCTTTATAGGCAATAGCATATAAAGCAAGAGATTTAACCCCGCCGTGCAGACGGTTTACATAGTTTTCAAGTTGGGGAATCCTATTTGATGAAAAATGCAGAAGCGTTGATAACATCGAACATACAAATACGCCTTTTGCGCACATTTCTTCATCGGCATTGATATGATAAAACTCTTTAAGTTGCTTTTCCATACTGTTAACAGCAAGATGGGCCTGATGCTTATGCCCCAAAGACAGATATGAAAAAAAGCATATAAGGGTTGCGGCTAACTGATAATCGTGAATGGGGCTATCGAGATACTTTTCCAAAACCTCTACCGCTTTTTCGCACTGTCCCATATGATAATAACATTCACCGATGGCAATATTGCGCTCATCTTCATTTTCAATGCTACGAGCAAATTCCATTGCTTTACCGCACTCGAAACTACCCAATGCAAAGGGTAAAAATGCAGTATCTATATCTTCCGCAATATGTTCAGAAGGAATAGCGTTTTCAGGAATCATCCAATCGCGGCCCACCTTCATAGCGCCCGCCAGTTTTCCGAGTTTTGCCCATTTTTGTACCGTTCGGATATTAACACCCAAACGCTCAGCAGCTACACTTGCTGTTTCAAATTTCATTTTATCGTCATCTCTTTTAATGGAATAGGGCTTTCTATATTTCAATTATACTACCACGCCTGTATTTATGCAATAGGCTGAGAAAAATTTTGCTAAAAAGCGGTCGTGTTTTTTACTTTGTAAACACCGAAATTTAAAATAAAAAATAACAGTTCTAAAATATATAAAAATATTTTGGAGTTTTTATTTTTT
>JAFSAK010000017.1 GCA_017441045.1 Clostridia bacterium | reverse complement strand
ATGGTTTTTGTATAGGGCTCCATAAGTATTGCCGATTTGCCTTTGATTTCCAAATTGGTGTTTTCAGCCCTCACTTTTACGGGGTAAAACCCCGTAATTAATATAAATGCTAAACATAATGCCAAAAATTTTATGGTTTTTTTCATATATGGTCCCCCTAATTACTTTATCAGTAATTGCTATGCATAAAAATTTTAAAATATTTCTCAAAACACTTGAAAGAACGCGCTTATTTTGATATACTTATTATGATTTTATATATCTAAAATCATATTCTCAGGCAAAGAGGTAATAAAATGGGGAAAATAGGATTTGACAATAGCGAATACATCCGCCTTCAATCTCAAAAAATACGAGACAGAATAGATATGTTCGGCGGAAAACTTTATATGGAATTCGGCGGAAAACTTTTTGATGATTATCACGCTTCAAGAGTTCTCCCGGGTTTCCAGCCCGACTCCAAGGTTAAGATGCTCTTAAATCTTAAGGATGATGCGGAAATCGTTATCGTTATCAATGCGGATGCCATTGAGAAAAATAAACGCCGCGGAGACCTCGGAATTACCTACGACCTTGAAACCCTTCGCCTCATTGATGCCTTTAGAAATATAGGTCTTTTTGTGGGCAGTGTTGTCATCACCTGTTTTACGGGTCAGCATCTTGCCATCGCCTTTGAAAAACGGCTTAAAAATTTGGGTATTAATGTCTACCGTCACTATCCTATCCACGATTATCCCGCGAATATTCCCCTCATCGTAAGCGATGAAGGATTCGGCAAAAATGATTATATCGAAACCTCTCGTAAACTTATAGTAGTTACCGCCCCGGGTCCCGGTAGCGGTAAAATGGCTACCTGCCTTTCCCAACTTTATCACGAACATAAAAGAGGTATCGCGGCAGGTTACGCTAAATTTGAAACCTTCCCCATTTGGAATCTTCCTTTAAAGCACCCCGTAAATGTTGCCTATGAGGCCGCAACTGCCGACCTTAAGGATGTTAATATGCTGGACCCCTTCCATCTGGAATATTACGGCAAAACCGCGGTAAACTATAACCGCGATATTGAAATTTTCCCCGTGCTTAATGCTATGATGGAAAAAATCCTCGGCGAATCCCCCTATAAAAGTCCCACCGATATGGGCGTTAATATGGCGGGCTTTGCTATTAAGGATAACGCGGCCGTAGAAGAAGCCGCTAAGCAAGAAATTCTTCGTCGTTACTATAACGCCCTCTGCTCCGTAAGGCAGGGTATGGGCGACCAATCAGAAGTTGCCAAAATCGAACTTCTTATGAATCAGTTGGATGTTACGGTGGATGCCCGTCCCGTAGTTAAAGCCGCGCTTCAGAAAGCAGATTTAACGGGCGGTCCCGCTACTGCTATCGAACTTGCCGATGGCACCGTTATAACGGGTAAAACCTCTTCTCTTCTCGGCGCATCATCATCGATGCTTCTTAATACCTTGAAGATTTTAGGCGGCATTCCCGATGATATTGAACTGCTTTCCCCCACCATTATTGAACCTATCCAAAAGATGAAAACGGGAGTTCTCGGAAACCATAACCCCCGCCTTCATATAGATGAACTGCTTATCGCTCTTTCTATCTGCGCTGTAACCAATGATACAGCCCGAAAGGCCCTCGACCAGATAGAAAAACTGCGCGGCCTTGAAGCCCATTCTACCGTAATTCTTTCCCGCGTTGATGAGCAGACATTCAGAAAACTCGGGGTTAACATTACCTGCGAACCCCAATACCAAACCAAAAAACTTTATCACTCGTGAGGTATGATATTATGAGTAAATACAATATTGAAACAAAATGTGTTCAAGGCGGATATACCCCCGGTAACGGTGAGCCCCGCCAGATTCCCATTATTCAAAGCACAACATTTAAGTATGCTACCAGCGAAGATATGGGTAAACTTTTCGATTTAGAGGCATCGGGATATTTCTATACACGCCTTCAGAATCCTACCAATGATTCTGTTGCCGCTAAAATCTGCGATATGGAGGGCGGCACCGCCGCTATGCTTACCTCCTCAGGTCAGGCAGCAAACTTCTATTCTATCTTCAATATTGCATCTTGCGGCGACCATGTAGTTGCATCTTCTGCAATTTACGGCGGCACCTATAACCTTTTTGCTGTTACAATGAAGAAGATGGGAATCGAGTTTACCTTTGTTACTCCCGATTGCAGTGACGAAGAACTTGAGGCTGCATTCAAACCCAACACCAAGGCCGTTTTCGGTGAAACCGTTGCTAACCCCGCCCTTTCGGTGCTTGATATCGAAAGATTTGCCAATGCGGCTCACGCTCACGGCGTACCCCTTATTATTGATAATACCTTTGCAACCCCCGTTAACTGCAGACCTTTTGAATGGGGCGCAGATATCGTTACCCACTCCACCACCAAGTATATGGACGGTCACGGCGCAGGTGTTGGCGGTTGTATAGTTGATTCGGGTAAGTTTGACTGGACAAAGTATCCCGAAAAATACGCAGGTCTTTGCACACCTGATGACAGTTACCACGGTGTAACCTATACCGAACGTTTTGGACTTGAGGGCGCATTTATAACCAAGGCCACCGCTCAACTTATGAGAGATTTCGGCTCTATTCAGTCGCCGCAAAACGCCTTCCTTCTTAATTTAGGTCTTGAGAGTTTACATCTTCGTATGAAGAAGCATTGCGAAAACGGTCTTGCGGTCGCCAAATTCCTAAAGAGTGACGAGCGTATTGCTTGGGTTACCTACCCCGACTTAGAGGGCGATAAATACTATGACCTTGCTAAAAAGTATATGCCAAACGGCTCTTGCGGCGTTGTAAGCTTCGGCGTTAAGGGTGGCAGAAAAGCGGTAGAATCCTTTATGAAGAATTTAAAACTCGCCGCT
>JAFSAK010000131.1 GCA_017441045.1 Clostridia bacterium | reverse complement strand
CCGAGTGACAGGACTTGAACCTGCGGCCTCTTGACCCCCAGTCAAGCGCGCTACCAGCTGCGCCACACCCGGATATATGTAATCGGCCGAAGCCGTTGTCGTTTCGGCCGATTATTTTTATTTTGTTTTAATTAGTCGGCAAAGCCAGACTCTACAAGGGCTACAAGGCCTTCTAATGCTTCCTTTTCATCGCTGCCGTCTACAATAATCTTGATTGTAGCGCCGCCGATGATTCCAAGGGAAAGAACGCCCAAAAGACTCTTTGCATTTACCTTGCGCTCATCCTTCTCAACCCAGATAGAAGATTTATATTCATTTGCTTTCTGGATGAAGAATGTGGCAGGACGGGCATGTAAACCAACCTGGTTTTTGATAACTACATCTTTAACACACATGATGAAATCTCCTTTTCGAAAAAACTGTGTTTCAAAGCAATACTTATTATACCACATTTAATGAAATAGTCAACATTTTGTTACTAACTTCTAATATTTTTCCAATATTTAAGTTGGTTTTGCTGGAATATTTGTTGATTTTTTTCATTTTTTCGACAAGATTTTTATTTTTCGAGGATTTTCTTATCCTGTTTTGTAAGTTCGATTTTTTCGTACAAATCAGGTCGGCGCTCACGGGTTATAATAAGTTGCTGTTTTCTTCGCCATTTTGCTATCACGGCGTGATTACCCGAAAGCAAAACTTCGGGCACCTCTCTTCCCTTCCACTCGGCAGGGCGGGTATACTGAGGATACTCAAGGGCGCCGCCAAAGTGGCTTTCTTCCTCAAAGCAAAGCTGGTCGGAAAGGACACCCGGAAGCATTCGGCAAACCGCATCGGCAACTATAAGGGCAGGAAGTTCTCCGCCCGTTACCACATAATCGCCCACCGAAATTTCTTCATCGACGATTTCTTCGATAACCCTTTCATCTATACCCTCATAATGACCGCAAAGCAGAACTATTCTATCAAGTTCCGAAAGTTCTACAACCCTTTTTTGAGTAAGGGTTTTACCCTTGGGGGAAAGGTAAATTAAATGGGGTTTTGGTTCATCTTCGCCGTATAAACTCTTATAACAATCATAAATCGGGGAAGCGGCCATTACCATACCCATACCGCCGCCATAGGGCATATCATCAACCTTATTATGTTTATTTCCCGAAAAATCACGGATATTGGTGCAATTTATCTCCACCTTGCCGCTCTTTCTTGCTCTGCCGATTATGCTTTCATTAAGCACCGCTTCACACATTTCGGGGAAAAGAGTCATTATATCAATCTTCATCATCAAAAATTCCTTTAAGAGGTCTTAAAACCGCGATTTCTTTCTCAACATCCACGCTCACAATAACATCTGGTATTGCGGGGACAAGATATTCTTCATCATCCCTTGTTATATGCCAGACATCGTTGGCTCCCGTTTTGGAAACATCGGTAATGATGCCAAGGCACACGCCCGTATCAGCATCGGTAACACTGCAGCCCACAAGTTCATCAACAAAATATCTGCCTTCGGGAAGGGAAATATCATCCCTTTTTACAAGCAAAACTTTACCGCGTAAAGCTTCGGCTTTTTCGATACTGTCAACACCCTTAATATCCAGAAGAGTTACATTACCGTGGGCCTTGGCGGATGCAATTTTATATTCGGTTTCGCCGTTATCTATATATACCCTTTTAAAATCACTTAAAAAGTCGTTGTCATCCGACCAGGGTTTAACCCGCATACCACCTCTGATGCCGTGGGTGCCGACTATCTGGCCTACCTCTAAAAATTCCTTCTTCATAGAATTTCTCCAAAATTTAAAATATATGTAAATACCCCAGATGCTCTGGGGTATGGATTCACGTTTTAACGGGGATTTCTCCCCGTTATCCAAAGCCCTTAAACCAAATCGGATTTTGGGCTGATTAGTCGATTTCTACTGCGATTTTCTGGTCGTTACGGATAGCGGCAGAACGCATAACGGTACGGATTGCCTTGGCAATTCTTCCCTGTTTGCCGATGACTCTGCCCATATCACCCTCAGCAACCTTAAGGTGATAAACAATAACGCCTTCTTCGTTAATTTCATCGACGGTTACAGTTACTGCATCGGGTTCTTCAACAAGCCCTTTTGCAATAGCAATAAGAAGTTCCTTCATAATTATCTCCTATTAAAGAACGCCGTTCTTCTTAAGTAAGGCCTTAACGGTATCGGTGGGCTGAGCGCCGTTAGATATCCACTTCTTTGCCTTTTCTGCATCGATTTCTACGATAGCGGGGTCTTTAGTGGGGTCATAGTGACCGATTTCCTCGATGAAACGACCATCGCGGGGGAATCTGGAATCAGCTACAACTACACGGTAGAAAGGAGCTTTTTTAGCGCCCATTCTGCGAAGTCTGATTTTTACTGCCATTTTACTGCACCTCCATAAAAATATTTAAATTATTTATTTAATAAGGAATTTATACCTTATAAACCAAAGTTACCTGGGCCGAAACCGCCCATACCACCCATGCCGCGCATCATTTTACGCTTGGCGCCGGGTTTGTTCATCTGCTTAAACATCTTTTTCATCTGCTCATATTGGCGCAAAAGTCGGTTAACATCTTCAACCGTAAGACCGCAACCTGCGGCAATTCTGCGTCTTCTTGAAGCATTGATAATTTCGGGTTTAGCTCTTTCCTTTTTGGTCATTGATTTAATAATGGCCTCAACCCTTAACATCTGCCTATCATCGATATCGGCATCCTTTACCTGCCTATCCATACCCGGAATCATAGAAAGGACGCTCTTTAAACTGCCCATCTTTTTAATCTGACCGAACTGGTCGAGTAGGTCATTCATATCAAATTTATTTTCTTGAAGCCGACGGGCAGTTTCCTCCGCCTTTTTTTCATCGATTTCATTTTCGACCTTTTCGATAAGGGATAAAACATCACCCATTCCGAGAATTCTCGTTGCCATTCTATCGGGGTGGAACTCCTCAAGTTCATCAAGTTTTTCACCCACGCCCGCAAACATAATGGGTTTACCCGTTACGGCCTTAACGGAAAGGGCGGCGCCGCCCCTTGTATCGCCATCAAGTTTTGTAAGAATAACGCCATCGATTTCAAGAATATCATTAAAGGCCTTGGCTATATTAACCGCATCCTGACCGACCATTGAGTCGATTACAAGAAGGATATTATTAACCTCTACCGCGCGGGTTATTCGAATAAGTTCATCCATAAGTTCTTCATCAATATGAAGACGGCCCGCAGTATCCAAAATAACATAATCGTGGCCGTAATCTCTTGCATACTTAATGGCTTCTACCGCGATTTTTTCAGGCTTTTCGGTGCCCATTTCAAAAACGGGGGCATCAACCGCTTTACCAACAACCTTTAACTGCTCTATAGCGGCGGGACGATATATATCGCAGGCCACAAGCATCGGTCTATGACCCTGAGAACGCAAAAGTTTTGCAAGTTTTGCCGAATGGGTGGTTTTACCGGAACCTTGAAGACCGCACATCATTATTACGGTAGGTATTTTGGGCGCGGTTTTAAGTCGCGCTTGTTCGCTACCCATAAGGGCGGTAAGTTCATCCTTAACTATCTTAACCACCATCTGAGCGGCTGTTAAACTCTCTAAAACGCCTGCGCCTATGCATTTTTCGGCAACTGAATTAGTAAAATCTTTAGCCACCTTATAGTTAACATCGGCTTCTAAAAGGGCAAGACGGACTTCACGCATTGCCTCTTTAACATCGCTTTCATAAAGTTTACCTTTATTGCGAAGTTTCTTAAATACTCCGCCAAGTTTTTCGGTTAAACTATCGAAACCCATACTGCCCCTCCTTTTAAATATTTTCTATTATATCTATCATTTCTGCCTTTGCAGATTCATCGCCCGACTTAAGATTATCGGCAAGAGCGCGAAGTTTTATAAACTTTTCGCAATATCCGCAATCTTCTTCCATTTTATAAAGTTGCGCCTTGGCTCTTTTAATGAAATCGTTAACTCCTTGACGGGTGATACCTTCATTTTCGGCGATCTCACCGAGAGATAGATCATCATTATAATAATATTCGGCAAGGGTTCTCTGCTTTTCGTTTAAAAACTTTCCGTAAACATCCAAAAGAGCGCTTATATAAAGGTCCTTCGGCATAGAAACCCCTCCATCTGTCAAGTGTTTTTCTTTACAGTCCGTATTATAGCACAGTCACATTCATCTGTCAAGTATTTTTCTTGACAGTTATAATAACTGTTGAAAAAGGTCGAAAAATGGAATATAATATATAAGAAATTATATTGCTTTCGGAGAGTTTTATATGAAGTTTTTAAAACTTACTGCGCTTATCCTTGCGGTTATACTTATGGCGCCCTGCGTTTCGGGTTGCGGAAAGAGTCACCTTGATGCCACCATTTATTTTGAGGTTAACGAAATTCCCGTTACCCTCGACCCTCAGGTTGCCTCTACGGATATAGAACTGATGGTGGTGCGCAATATTTATGAGGGACTTCTTCGCAAAAGCGAGGATGGACATATAGAAAACGGCGTTTGCCAGAGTTACGGCGTAAACGATCTTACATATACATTTAATCTTCGAAGAGATGCAAAATGGAGTGACGGAAGCCCCGTTTCATCCTATGATTTTCTTTATGCTTTCGAACGGGCGGTAAACCCGAAAACTAAGGCCCCCTTCGTTCACCGACTTTTTTCCATTGAAAATGCCGAAGCCATATATAACGGTGAAAAAGAAGTTTCCTCTTTGGGTGTTGAAGCCCCCGATGAATATACCTTCGTAATCACCCTCGCCCGTGAAGACAGAAACTTTTTAAACACCCTCACGACCTCAATTTGTATGCCTTGTAACGAAGAATTTTTTGAGGGTACGGTTGGTAAATACGGTCTTGAAAGAACGGCGATTTTATCTAACGGCTCATACTACATAGGAAAGTGGAACACCGAAGATTTCGGTATTCGCCTTTATAAAAACAAAGAATATAACGGCGCATTTTCGGCGCAGAATAACGCTGTATTTTTCTCGCAAAGAGAAGAGGGCGCATTTGCGCTTTTATGCGAAGAAACAGCCGATATTGCCTTTATTGATAACTCTCTGATGGATAAGGCCAGCGAAGAAGGGCTTATTACCATATCATTTCAGAATATTTGTTGGGTAATGATCATAGGTGATGACTTCACCCCCGACCTTAAAAACGCATTTGCTTCGGCCGTAAGCTCCGAGGTATATGAAAGCGAACTTATAAGTGGATTTACGGCGGCGGATACCATTTATCCCGCCATCCTCTCCCCCGACCATTTGATATCTAAGGTTGGTTTTACTTCATATAATATTAACCGTTCCAAGCGTTTTATATCGGCGGCCGTTAAAGAAAGCGGAAGCACCCGCTTCCCGAAAACCACCCTTTATTATTACGGTGATGAGAACATTAAACCTCTTGTTACCTCCATTGCGGGACATTGGCAACAAAACCTAAGCGTTTTTGCCAATATTGAATCCTCGGATAACCTTTCCGCCCTTCAAGGCGAACTCACCTCTAAAACCCTACCCTTTGCCGTTTTCCCCATAGTTTGCAAAACTACCGATGAAAAGGATTATTTATCCCATTTCGGCATCAGTGAAGGCGGAAATTTAGGGGATATACAAACCAAAATTCTTGAAAACAAAGACATTATTCCCCTCGCCTTTGAGAATACAAATATCGTTACAAACAATCTGATTAAGAACATTTCCGCCGAATGTGAAAACGGATATATCGATTTCTCCTTCGTAATTAAGGAAGAATAATTAAAACTCCCGATTTTTTCGGGAGTTTTTTAAAAAATATCTTTAATTTTTATAAATAATGTACTATAATGCTCTTATGTATATTTCTATATTTCTTTATGGGAGAAATTTTTATGCGATTAGTAGTGAAAATAGGCACAAGCACTCTGGCTCACCCTACGGGACATCTTAATATACGCCTTGTAGAAGAACTTTGCAAAATTATAAGCGATATTAAAAACGCGGGTAACGATATTACTTTAGTATCTTCGGGCGCTATCGGAATGGGCGTTGGAAAACTCGGTCTTATAAAAAGACCTGAAGATATTCCAACCAAGCAGGCCGCGGCTGCTGTAGGTCAGTGCGAACTTATGTATACATACGATAAGATTTTCAGCGAATATAATCTTACGGTCGCCCAACTTCTTATAACGGGTGAAGATATAGCCGATGAGAACAGGCATTCAAACTTTAAAAATACCTTGAATCGTCTTCTGGAGCTTAATGTCATTCCCATTATAAACGAAAACGATACCGTTGCCACCGAAGAACTTGGTATCGGGGATAACGATACTTTGGCCGCTATAGTTGCTAAAAGCATCAGCGCCGAAAAACTTATTCTGCTTTCGGATATTGACGGGCTTTTCACCGCCGACCCACACAAAGATAAAAATGCCGCCCTTATTTCCCATATAGATAAAATTGATGAAAATGTTCTTGCCCTTGGCGGCGAGAGCGTTTTGGGACAAGGTACAGGCGGTATGGCTACCAAACTTGAAGCCGCTAAAATTTGTACCGCCGCGGGTTGCGATATGATAATAGCCAATGGAAACCGCCCTGCAAATCTTTATGATATTCTTGATGGCAAAGCCGTTGGTACCACATTTTCCGGAGGAAAAAATGATTGATATGTTAACCGCCGCAAAAGCGGCAGTAAGAGAAATTTCCTGTCTTTCTGAAGACCAAAAAAACGCTGCTTTATCTTCTATGGCAGATGCCCTTTTAGAAGATACCGATTTAATTCTTGCCGCCAACCTAAAAGATGTTGAAAAAGCAAGAGGCGTTATTTCCGACGTTATGATAGACCGACTTCTTTTGACAGAAGATAGAATTAAAGGTATGGCAAACGGCATAAGACAAGTAGTAGCCCTCCCCGACCCCGTAGGTCATATTTTAGAGGAACACACGAGAAACGATGGGCTTAAAATTCAAAAAATTTCCGTGCCTATGGGCGTTATCGCCATAATTTACGAAAGCCGCCCCAACGTTACAAGCGATGCCGCGGCGCTTGCTTTAAAAAGCGGTAATGTTTGTGTGCTTCGCGGTGGCAAAGAAGCGTTTCTTTCGGCTTCTGCCATAGTTGCCGCTCTCAAAAAGGGTCTTAATAAAGCGGGTGTTACCGAAAACGCCGTAAATCTCGTTACCGACACAACCAGGGAAAGCGCTACCGCTCTTATGAAGGCGAACGGATTCATAGACCTTCTGATTCCAAGAGGCGGCGCGGGACTTATTAACGCTTGTGTTAATAACGCTACCGTTCCCTGCATTCAAACAGGTACGGGCATATGCCATATTTATATCGAAAAATCGGCTGACACTTCTATGGCCCTTTCCATCATCGAAAATGCCAAAACAAGTCGCCCCAGCGTTTGCAATGCCGAGGAAGTTTTGCTTATCGACCACGAAAAAGCGAAGGAATTTTTGCCGAAACTTAAAAAGTTATTGGTAGATGATAGAAAAGAAAAGGGCCTTATACCCGTAGAACTTCGCCTTTGCGAAAAGAGCGCTGTAATCATTGACGGCACCCCCGCTAAAGACACGGATTTCGATACCGAATTTCTCGATTATATTCTGGCAGTTAAGTGCGTTAAGGATGTAAAAGAAGCGGTAGAGCATATTACCGCTCACTCAACGGGACACAGCGAAGCCATCCTTTCAAATGATAAATTTTCAAAAGATTATTTTGCTAAAAATATTGATAGCTCCGCCGTTTATATCAATGCCTCTACCCGTTTTACCGACGGCGAGGAATTCGGTCTTGGTTGCGAGATGGGAATTTCCACCCAAAAACTCGGCGCCAGAGGTCCTATGGGACTAAGGGAGCTTACTACTTATAAGTATCTCATAACAGGCGAAGGACATATCAGATAGGAGTAATTTTATGAAATACGGTTTTATCGGTTGCGGAAATATGGGTGGAGCTTTGGCTCTTGCCCTTTCAAAGAAAACTACCGATATCGGTATCGGCGACCCCGCACCTAAAGCGCAGGAATTGGCCGAAAAATTAAATCTTACCTATGATACCCCCGAAAATATTGCTCTTAATTCAAAGCGGCTTTTTTTAGGGGTTAAACCCCAGATGATGCCTGAGGTTTTAGAGAGTTTAAAACCCGCATTAAGCGCAAGCAAACCTCTGCTTATCACAATGGCGGCGGGCATAAAGCTTGAAAAAATCTGCCGCCTTGCAGATATATCTCTCCCCGTTATCAGAATAATGCCCAATACCCCCGTAGCAGTAGGTAAGGGTACTATTCTTTACTGCGCAAACGACCTTGTAAGCGAAGATGACATTGAGGATTTTCTTTCCGATATGGAAAATGCGGGGTTATTCGCAAAGGTCCCCGAAGAACTCTTTGATGCGGTGGGAACCGTGTCGGGTTGCGGACCTGCGTATTTTTATATGATGGTAGAAGGTTTTGCCCGCGGAGCCGCAGAGTGCGGCGTAGATAGAGAAACCGCTATAAAATTTGCCGCCAATACAATGCTTGGAGCCGCTCAAATGGTGCTTGATAGCGCCGAAAATCCCGAAACACTTAAAAACAATGTTTGCTCCAAAGGCGGAAGCACCATTGAAGGAGTTAAAGTTCTCGAATCAAACGGATTTTACGAAACCGTAGCCGATTGTATTAAAGCTGCATATAAACGAAATCAAGAACTTGGTAACGATTAGGATATGTATTGAAAACGATATCTTCAAAAATGAGGTTATATTATGACAAAAAAGGAAATACTCGAACTCGTAGAAAAAGTCCATAATTTAAAAAAGAGCAAGGAAAACGCGCTTCCCGACAACTCTTACTTTTTAGATGAAGATACCATTCTTTGTTACCCCCGAAAATTCGGGAAATCATGCTATCCTTATCAGGTTGGCAGTTTGCGGATGTTTGCTCATACGAGTGGATATATCGACTGTGTTGACGGTTTATTCAATATATTTAAGCCCGTAAACTACAACGAAGACACTAATATTGCATTTTTTGCGGGTGAAGAATTTGATAATGGATTTTTCCCGATTTCCATAACGGGCGCCTCTCGACAACTCTTTGAAAAAGAGGTGGAGCGTTACACCGTTTTCACCCCCGTTTGCGCATATTATATAGCCGAAAGCGCGAAAGCGATTTTTGCCGCAAGGGTTTATGCAGATAAAGATAAGCATCTGCACTTTTCCCTTGGCGCCGTTAATAAATGCGAGAGAAGAAATATCTATCTATGCAGTTATTTTGAGCCCACTATACGTTTCACCGAGCACGAAGGGCTTTATGATAAAATGGCTAAATTCGGCGAACATTTTCAAAATGGTGGATATATCACCAAGTATAGAATAGGTACCGCTTTCGACTTTTTATCATCTGCAGTATCGATAACCGGCAATGCAGAAAAAAGATATTTTACAACCGCAAAAAGAACAGTTTTAGGTCTTGCGGGCGGTAACCTCACCAATGCCCTTGCTCTTAAAAACGGTGAATTTGATGCAGAAATATCAAAAACCAACACTTCGGATATACCCGTCATTTCCGATATGATTCATTTTGATTTGGAAGAAAACGGTTTTGCCAAAATAGATTATGAAATGATGGTTACCAAAAATCCCGATGAAGCGGTAGATTTTCTCGAAACCGAAATTAATTCTGAAAAAGAAAACCAATCTTTGCTTAAATGCCGAGAAGAAGAAAAAGAAATTTTCGAAAGAACGAAAATCGAATTTTCAAAATGGCATAACGACGATTTACATAGTAAGTTAATAAATAATTTTTTGAAAACCGTCAGACGCCAAATAAGTTTGTGCGCACTCGGTGATAGATATGTTGGACAACATTTAGGCGTTAGAGATGTTTTTCAACAACTTGAAACATCTCTTATCTGGCAACCTGAAGAATCAAGAAAACAGATTATAAGGGTGCTTGACTGTATTTTAGAAGATGGTAGACCGCCAAGACAGGTTTCTTTCCCCACCGAAGACAATACTACGCCCGTTTTTGATATGATGCCTTATATAGACCAGGGTATGTGGATATTATCGACTATGCATACCTATCTTGCCTATACCGATGATTACTCAATTCTCGATGAGGTTTGCGGATATTATATGCCGGTTTCCAACTGGGGAATGGCAAGGGTGCCGCGCAGTGAAATTAAGGATACTGTGCTTGATCATATAATTAAAATCACCAATTACCTTATTTCAAATATTGACGAGGAAACCCACTGTATTCATATTTTGCGCGGTGACTGGAACGATGCAATTAACGCCGTAGGACAGAGCAGTGACCCTGAAAAGAAATTCGGTAACGGCGTAAGCATTATGGCAACTATGCAACTTTATCTTGGCATTGAACTTGTTTGTGAAATACTTAAAAAGATAAATAAAAATGCTGATATTATAGAAAAATACCAAGAGGTAAAGCAGATTCTGATGGATGGCATCCTTGAAAATGCCATTGTTTTCGATAAAGAAAATCGCGCTAAAATTATTCACGGTTGGGGCGAAGATAAATCTTTCCTTTTGGGAAGTTTTAATGATATTGACGGAAAATCCCGCCTGAGTTTAACCGCCAATTCATTTTTTGCCATTTCAGGACTTCTTCGCCAATTCCCCCACCTCAAAGATGATATTGCAAAAAACATACTCGACCTTGATTCAGAATATGGGCTTAAAACTTTCGATAAGCCCTTTGTAAGTCACGACGATAAACTTGGAAGTATCGCAAGAATTACCCCCGGCACTCTTGAAAACGCCAGCGTTTATATCCACGCAAGTACATTTGGTATAATGGCGCTGTTTATGATGGGGTATTCCCGTGATGCTTGGCGACTTCTGGAAAAAGCAATGGTTATAAGCCACGAGAACCCCTCTCGCTCAACCTTTGTTATGCCAAACTCATATTTCTCTACCGAAGAATTCGGCGATAGCGGATTTTCTATGGGTGATTGGTATACGGGAAGTGGCACGGTTCTTATTAAGGAAATCATAAAGAACGGATTCGGTATTGAACCCACCCTCTCTTCTCTCAAATTATCTCCGCCTGCATATTTTCCCAGCGAAACCGCTGAACTGAAAATTAAAGTTAAAGGTTCAATTCTTTCGGTAAAATACGAAAACCGCGGCGAAGGTATTCGCAGCATCTATATGAACGGCGAAAAACTCGATACCGAATTTGACCAAATTCTCGAAACTTTCTGCGCTGAGATTCCTGATAGCAAACTTACGGATACCACCCAAATTTTGATTACGGATTAAAAATCAACCCCCGGGGTTAAACCTCGGGGGTATTTTTTACGGTATTGCGCAAGGTTACACCCTGCGCTTATTGGTTTTATTTATCAAGAATATTATAGTAATAAACGGGAACTGCGGCCCATCCGTGAGAACGGCTATTGCCGAGTTTTACATCGGCCTCTTCTGTTTCCCAGAAAGAAGTTGAGCCCATATCAAGCATTCTCTTATATCTCTTATCGATATCGTTAAGTATATAATCCTTATACTTCGCCTTATCAATGGATAAAAGGGCATCGTATCTGAAGGGCTGCATACTTAAGGTTATTTTGGTAAGGTTATTGTTATCATCAGCAAGAACATTTGCGATATTCTCGGCATCTTCCCCTGCAGCGCCGCAGAGAATAGCCATAGAATTACCAAGTTCACTATAATCGTCATCAGCAGTGGAATTCTTGAAAAGCCCATCGGATTCCACAAAGAATTCCTCTCTTATTCTGCGATTTAAAGTAGCTTTTAGTTCACTATAGTCAACCTTTTCGCCTACGGCTTCGCAGATTTCCTCGAAATTCTTAAGGGAAATTACTAAAAGACAGTTAAGAATAAGGTCAAATCTCTTTTCCTCCTCTACGCCTACAACGCCGTTAAGGTTTTTAGACCACTCGTAGAAATTCCAATGAGGCGCGGCTGTGAAGATAGGAACAAGACCATCTTCGACCTTATCGGTGAACACTTTAAGTAACGATTTAAGCTTATCCATATACTGCTTGGCAAGAGATAAATCTCCAGAATATTTGATATACTCGTTCATCGACATAAACCAATAAAGCGAGAAACTTGGAATTGTCTGGTCACGCTGTATAGGATAGCAGATAGAAAGAAGTCCGTCCTTTCTATTATCGAGGGCTATAAGTTCGTGATTAGAGCGGGGGAACTCAAAGGTATCGAAGGCGAAATAACCGAAAAGCATCTGATTGCGGCTATCAAGGGTATAAAGCGCCTGCTCTCTCCAAGGAGTGTCCTCATAATGCTCGTGCATACAAATTTCAAGTGTCCTTACAGAAACATCATAAATCTTCTGACGAAGTTCATTACTTGCCTTATAGGTTTTTTTAACCGTTGGATAATCCGTAGGAATAAGGGTTACATAGTTAATCTTAATAGGTTTTTCGGAAAACACTTCAAGATATCTGCCACCAAGGCGGCGGAAATAGTTTTCGTAAATATTTCTGCCCTTTTTAAGAGTAATTTCAACGGTATAATCCTGCTTGCCGTTATAACGCATTACCTTATTATTGGTAAGATGTTCGCCGTAGGCAATAGTCAAGGTCTGCTCCTCTTCGGTTTCAACATCAATTGCTATATATCCAACCGATTCTCTGCCCAAATCAAGAAGCCAACGGGTTTTACCGTCACTCTCAATTTCGGCGGTTTCGATTTTCTCGCCCATAAGGTACTTTTTATTCGGACGGGGGAAAAGGGGTAAATCCTGCTCAACGATAACGCTCTTTTCGAAGTCCTCAAGGTCACCGCTCATCCAACCGTCTTCTTTTCTCATATCATAAAGGAAACTGCAACCGATGGAGCCCGTAAGCATCTTATTATATCCGTTTTTATAGGCGGGACTTATGCGGGAAAGGGTGTTTTTGCCCGATGCGGCCTTGAGCTTTTCATCCTCATAAACTTCATATTTAAGAGCAGCTTCGCCCGAATAGTAAACCATCCAAGGCACATTTTTGCCGTAATACCAAACCACGAAGGATAAATTATTTTCACCCTTTTTGCAAAGGTCGGTTATATCAAGTTCATCATAAATTTTATGATAAGGATAATCGGCATACTGACCCGAATCGGCAATTTTTCCGTTTACATAAAGAGCATAGTTAGAGTCGGCAGAAACCTTAACCGTTACCTTGCCGCCTTCGTAATTAAACCTATCGGCGAATTCGCTGTACATATCATTAATTACTTCGCCCTTTGTCCAGATCCATTTTGAATTTTTCATAAAAACACCTGCTTAAATTTAATGTGTTTTTTCAGACCAAAATATATTAAATTTCTTTAATATTTAATTTATTGCTTTAAGAAGTTCTTCGGTTTTATCGGTTTCTTCCCACTTAAAGCCCATATTTTCTCTACCCATATGACCGTAGTTAGAGGTCTTTCTATAGATGGGGTTTCTAAGACCTAAGGTATCTATAATTGCGAGAGGGCGAAGATCAAAGACACGGTTTACCGCCTCGGCGATTTTTTCATCACTAACCTTGCCCGTTCCGAAAGTATCCACCATTACGGAAACGGGTTTTGCAACGCCGATAGCATAGGCAATCTGTACCTCGCACTTTTCGGCAAGAGCAGCTGCTACAATATTTTTAGCAACGTATCTTGCGGCATAAGCGGCGCTTCTATCAACCTTTGTAGGATCCTTGCCCGAAAAGGCACCGCCGCCGTGACGGGCCATACCGCCATAGGTATCAACGATGATTTTTCTGCCCGTAAGACCCGTATCGCCCTGAGGTCCGCCTATGACAAAACGGCCTGTAGGATTAATGAAGATTTTAGTATCTTCATCCATAAGTTCTGCAGGGATAATGGGTTTAATAACCTTATCAAGTATATCGGCGCGAAGGGTATCAAGGGTTACGCTTTCATTATGTTGAGTAGAGAGTACAACCGCCTCAACTCTCCTAGGTTTGCCGTTTTCATATTCTACGGTTATTTGAGTTTTACCATCGGGTCTTAAATAATCAATTTCGCCCGATTTTCTCACGCTTGTTAATTTATATGAAAGTTTATGGGCAAGAGATACAGGCAAAGGCATAAGCTCCTTCGTTTCGTTACAAGCGTAACCAAACATCATACCTTGGTCGCCCGCGCCGTTAAGGTTATACTTATCATCTTCCCCATCCTTAAATTCAAGGGAATTATCAACGCCCATAGCAATATCGGGTGACTGCTTGTCTATAGAAGTCATAACCGCGCAGGTATTACCGTCAAAACCGCTCTCGGCGCTACCATAACCTATATCGTTAAGAACACCCCTTACCACTGCGGGAATATCCACCTGCGTTTCAGAGGTGATTTCACCCATAACGGTTACAACGCCCGTAGTGCAGAAGGTTTCGCAAGCAACGCGGGAAAACTTATCTCCCTTTAAATATTCATCTAAAATTGCATCGGATATCTGGTCGCAAACCTTATCGGGATGGCCCTCGGTTACTGATTCAGATGTGAAAAGAAATTTGCTCATTTTGTCCCCTTTCGGTCCTTATTTCAAAAATAAAACCGCCCCTGAAAGAGCGGTTTTTTATAAAACCTCATCTTTCGGATAATCCGCAGGATTTAGCACCTTGTTTAAAACAGGTTGCCGGACTTCATAGGGCCTGTACCCTCCATCGCTCTTGATAAGGACCATTATTTAATTTATTTTCATTTGATATTTTACCATAATATAGCCATTTGTCAATATTTTTTTAATTATTTCCAAAGGAAATATTACCCTTCATTACAAAAACAAGGAACACAAGCATAACCGCAAGTATAATAACAGAACAAACCGAAATTAAAACGAATTTCTTTTTATCTACGGTAACTGCAGTTGCGGGCAATAGCCGCGCTTTCCTAAGAGCCGAGGTTATGGGCTTATAAATTATCATTGTAACCGCCGCGTTGACGATACCCTTGGTTATATTAAAGGGCAAAAGCAGGGTGGGTATGAGGGCAACGACGTCGCTTCTTGCGGCTCCCATATAATAAGGAGTAATAAAGATATTGGCGACCATCATAACAAACACCGTAGAAACCACCGCCAAAACACTGCCTAAAACCGCGCCCGAAAGCGTTCTCTTATATTTATAAACAAGACCGCAAATAAGGGCGAAGACACTGCTCGAAAGGGCGTTCATTATAAGACCGTAGACCCCCGTATCGCTTACCGAGATAAACTCTATAAGCGCTACGGTTACGGCGCAACCCACACCGTAAACAGGGCCCAAAACAAAGGCCGAAACCGCCAAAACCGCATCTTTAAAATCAAAGGTTAGGAAACTTACCTTAAATCTGAAGAGAAACATACATAGATATGCCACCGCGCAAAAAAGCGCCGCCAAAGTTATCTTTTTAAGATTTGTTTTGTTTTGCATAGTGCACCTCATAAAGTTTCATGAAAATCGTTATAATATCCTCCCACCGCAAGCGGTTCCCCCTCCTTTAGATAAGGAGGGCTTAAGAGGAAAAATATATAAAGCCCCGTTTATATAAAAACGGGGCTTTTAAATACTATTATATGCCATCTTCTTTCATCCGGACTATACCGTCGGTTTCGGAATTGCACCGAATCAACTTCGAAAAAACTTCCGAAGTTCGCGGACTTTCACCGCCGGTGAGGAATTTCGCCTCGCCCCGAAGATACTAATATACTATCACTATATATTTAATTTGTCAACAACCAAGAAAAGCAATACACATTGCAAAATTATAATTACGGGAAGGCCTATCATAAACCGCTTATGTAAAGTTTTATGGCGTATGGTCACCATCGTAATATAAAGGGCCGTGGCGCCTCCCAAGAGGCCGAGAGTAAATAGGGCTTTTTCGCTTATTCTTCTTTGGTTTTTTATTGCCCTTCGTTTATCCGAAATGCAAACTATAACCGAAATAATACTTATAACCGCAAGGTAAATTAAAATATAATCAATCACAGTATCACCAATTACATTTTACTATCTTTATACCGCCTTTTCAATCTGTTTTTTAAGTTTTTCAATTATCCGCTTTTCAAGACGGGATATATATGACTGGGATATATTAAGGGTATCCGCCACCTGTTT
Organism: Clostridia bacterium; assembly: GCA_017441045.1. Next base: position 4,367 of record JAFSAK010000131.1, on the reverse strand, counting down.
TTGAGTATATTCTTTATATCCATTCATACCGAAGCGCATCTCCATTATCTGCTTTTCGCGGGGAGGAAGACCATCTATAAATGAACCGAGCAGTTTTCTTTCATCCTCTTGCTCGATGTTTTTCCCCACCTCATCCCCATCCGAGCCCAACACATCGGACAAGAGAAGTTCGTTTCCATCCCAATCGGTATTAAGGGGCTCATCTATGGAGATTTCGTGTTTTTTGGCGGCACATTTCCTTAAATACATAAGTATTTCGTTTTCTATGCAACGAGAGGCGTAGGTGGCAAGTTTTATATTCCTATCGGGACAAAAGGTATTTACCGCCTTAATAAGACCTATGGTTCCTATGGATATAAGATCCTCCACATTGCTGCCCGTATTATCGAATTTCCGCGCTATATATACCACTAATCTCAAGTTATGCACTATAAGGATTTCCCGTGATTTATTATCGTTTTTTATGAGCAGTTCTCGTTCTTCGTCAGCCGACAAGGGCGGCGGCAAAGTTTCAGGACCGTTGATATAAAAAGTGGGCTTTATAACACCTATTCGAATTAAAAATCTTATGATTAAATTTTTCATAAACTCTCCTCCAAGCATTTAGGGTTTATTATGGCTTTATGTTCGCCGCAAAGTCGGGTTGCAGAAAGAGCGATGATAGGTTTTTCTAAAATTACGGATTTTTCTTCCCCCGTAATTTTCACCCTATCGCTTCTATACCCCTCAAGAAGTTCTGTTCCCGACACGGTGGTACACGGTACTGCTCTATATCTTCTTTTCCTTTCCTCTTCTTCCAAAATTTCTTCTAAAACACTTTTATCCGCAATAATTATTTCGCTGTTTCCAAAAGGGTCGGAAAGGGAGTTGCCCGTATCTATAAGGGCGGTGGTTTTCGCCTTTTTATTATCCAATTCTATTTCAATCTCGCAAAACTTCGCGCTAATACTCTTCGGCTCAAATATCTTTCTTATAAAAAAGGAAATAAAATATCCCACCACCGAAAAAGCAATTAAAAACACAGGGGAAATATTAAAGTAAACCACCGAATTATTTATGACCATCCCCGTTGGCTTAAAGATATACCAAACCCCTATCATAGCCCCCGCGAAACCAAAGGTCACCGAAAAAAGAGTAATTACACACCTTAAAAACCGTTTTATATTTCCAAAACCGAAGCCGATAACCACCATAACCGCAGAGGCGGCAAGTTTTAAAAGAATTTCAAAATCCCAATTTAAAGGCGGTAAAAATATGTAAAGGGAAAATAGGGCTCCAATTAAAGATGCTAATATCAGGCGAAAAACTTTTAGGGTGCTTTTAGTAATCAGAGATGTAAGTTTAATCAAAAAATAGTCCACTATAAAATTAAGCACTATTAAGACATCGGCGTAAACTACCATAACTATCAACCCCGCTTTTAAATATAATTATATATCGTTATATTCGCAAAAACTGTCGCTTTTAATACCCATAATTAATATTTTTTGCAACTTGAGTATATATATTTAATAAAAACACAAAGGAGAGTTTTTATGGATAAATCTATGATGGATAAATATCTGAAAGAAATGCGGGAAATGCAAAAAAGAGCGGGAAGTATGCCCGCGGTTTCCGAGAATATAGAGCAGACCGCAAATCCTGATACGGCTACGGGGGGACTTATAGTCAGCGCAACTTCTTTAAAGGGGCTTTTCCCCGTAACACGCGCCCTTGTTACCGTCTATAAAGGCACACCCGAAAACGCCGAGGAAATAGACAGAGATTATACCGATGAAAGCGGAAGAACCAAAAAATTTATTCTCCCAACTCCCCCTTTTAGCGCCTCACAAACGGCGGGTAGCGCGCAAACGCCCTACGCTCTTTATAATATCTCCATAAAATCCGATGGATTTATAGATTGGCTTGAAACCGATATCCCCGTTTTCCCAAACACCGTCTCTCTCCAATCCGCCGACCTCACCCTTTCGGGCACGGCAGGTAAAAACGATACGCCCCGCCCCTTTTCCGATTTCCCGAAATTTGACCTTTGAGGTGATGAGTTATGCCGACTGTTAATACACCCATTATCCCGCAAAATATAACGGTGCATTTAGGAGCACCCGATGCGCCCGCCGAAAATGTTACCGTGCCATTTGATTACTATATTAAAAATGTGGCCAGTAACGAAATATACCCTACTTGGCCCGAAAACGCTCTTCGGGCAAATATCTACGCCATTACTTCCTATGCCCTTAACCGCATATATACAGAATGGTATAGATCCCGCGGGTATAATTTTGATATTACCAATACAACGGCATTCGATCAGGCATTCAATAAAGACGGTGAGGTTTTCGAAAATATAAGCCGAATAGTTGATGAACTTTTTAATGATTACATAGTAAGGGAAGGAAGCATAGAGCCCCTATTTGCAAGTTTTTGCAACGGCACCACCTCCACCTGCGACGGTCTTTCCCAATGGGGCTCTGTTTCACTTGCAAACGAAGGTCTTATTCCCTATGAAATATTACAGCGTTTTTACGGCAACAATATAAATATAGTCAGAGATGCTCCCGTTGGCGAAATAGAAGAATCTTATCCGGGCGCACCATTGGTACTGGGGGATTCGGGAAATAACGTTAGGAGAATTCAAGTAGAATTAAACCGCATAGGCCAAAATTATCCCGCTATCCCCCGTATTGCCCGTACTGATGGGGTTTTCGGCGTAGACACCGAAGAAGCGGTAAGAAAATTTCAAGAGATTTTCAACCTATCGGTGACGGGCGCGGTGGATAAATCCACCTGGTATAAAATAGCGCAATATTATGTAGGGGTAAAAAGTTTATCCGACCTTGTATCCGAAGGTGTTACTTTAGAGGAAGCCACCCTGCCTTTCTCCACCCGTCTTTCAGAAGGTATGCAGGGAATTGCGGTCAAAACCTTGCAGTATTATCTCAATATTCTCGCCTATTTTAATCCAAATCTTTTAAGCACATCTTTAAACGGAGTATTTGATGCCGCAACAACGCAAGCGGTCAAAAGATTTCAACAAAGTTACGGACTCACCCCAACGGGCATCGTAACCTCACCTACCTGGATAAATCTGCAAAATGCCTATCGGGAAACCGTAAACTCTTTGCCTGAGGGTTATGCGGGAACGCGGGCAAAACTATATCCCGGATATTTTTTAAGCGAGGGTATGTCGGGCAGAGATATAAGCGATTTACAAACCTATTTAAGTTTTATCGGAAGATTTATTCCCGAGCTTCCCGTTTTGCCCGTAACGGGATACTTTGGCTCCCAAACGCGAAGCGTAGTAGAAACCTTTCAGCGTCTTTTCGGTCTTCCCGTAAACGGAGCCGTTGGACCTGTTACCTGGAACACTATTACAAACCAATATAATTTCCTTGCGGAAACCGAAGGCGTTTAAAAGAATTTTTTTGCTTTTTCCGTGCATAATAGTCACATAAATTGCTATTTAAAGGAAGATTTTATGCATACGGGAATTGATGATTATATCGGCATCCTTCTTTCTAAAGATTTTGAGAAAAACACACAGAAAATCGAGGATATATTAAAAAACAACTGCATTCTTTTTAAAAGAACAATAAAAGTCGGGCATACGGGTATGCGATGCCGCCTTTATTATATGGACGGTATGGTAAACGCCTCTCTGATTGATGACTCGGTGATTCGCCCGTTGGTTTCCTCATCTTTAGAAGATAAAAACTTCTGCACCGCAGATTTTCTGCTTTCGAATATTCTTTTTACGGGAGATGCCAAACCCATTACCGATCTTGGCGAAATTCTCCGCTCTATTCTTTATGGCGATACGATACTGATACTCGAAGAAAACAAAACTGCCATAGTAGTGGATTCAAAGGGTTGGCGCACAAGAGGGGTTAGTGAGCCCGTAGATGAAAGAGTTTTGCAAGGTCCACGCGAAGGTTTTGATGAGGCGGCAATGCTAAATATGGCTCTTATCAGGCGGAAACTTGTAACTCCCGACCTTTGCACCGAAATGCTCCGAATAGGAAGAAGGAGCAGTACCCTTGTGTTTATTTGTTATCTCGGCTCCCTCGCCGATAAAAACACCGTAAACCGCATAAGAAAACAGATAAAAGAGATAGATATTGACGGGGTTTTGGACAGTAACTATATTGCCGAAATAATAAAAAAACCAAAATATTCTCTTTTTAAAACCATCGGCACTACCGAGCGCCCCGATATTGTAGCGGCGCGGCTTTTAGAAGGCCGAATCGCCGTTATAGTCGATGGCACCCCCGTAGTGCTGACTATTCCCTATCTTTTTTGTGAAAACTTTCAATCCGATGAAGATTATTATCTTAATTTTCTGGTTTCTTCGGTGGGGCGGTGTTTAAGAT
>JAFSAK010000130.1 GCA_017441045.1 Clostridia bacterium | reverse complement strand
TTTGCCGCCCTTTCTTCATCACCTATTAGCATAATCAAAAGATTATATATCTGGTTTTTATACTTTTCAAAAAGGCCTCTTTTTGCTCTTTTTTTAGATTTTGCGGCTTTAAAGGCCAAAGATTTTTTGAGCATATTATCCCCTTCCTTCAAATACACCTTATCATATATTTATTACCAACTTTTTACTATTTATTAAATTTTTTTAAAATTAAATTTAAAAGGACTTGAGTTTCCTCAAGTCCTTTTATTGATAATCAAAGATTTACATCTTCTTCTAATAGCTTTGCGCGAAGTTCCTGAACCGCAAGGTTTGCGGGTTCAATTCCCTTCTTTATAGCAAGCGCCGAAGCGGTACCAACCGCCTGACCGGTTAGCATACAGGTGCCCTGAATTCTCGTGCTTGCGTGAGCCACGTGGTCAACGGATATACATCTTCCGCAAACCAAAAGGTTATCAAATTCGCGAGTCAAAAGGCAACCGTAGGGGATATCGTAGGAATCTCCCTTAATATCTCCGCCAACGGCGGCGGATTTGCCCTTGGGGTCGTGAATATCTATAATATATGAGCCCTTGGCAACTGCATCGGGGCGGGGCGCACAAAGAATTGCTTCATTGCCCGTAAGAATATATCTTCCTTTAAGGCGACGGCTTTCGCGCACACCCAAGGTATTGGCCGACTGGATAAGATAACTATCCTCAAATCCGGGAATAAATTTTTGCAAGAAATCAACTATCGCGATAAGTTGAAGTTGACCTTTGATTTCACCTTCATTTAAACTATCTGCATCGGAGCCGTCAACACCTATTACACGGGACATATTTATAACCGCCATATCGCTTCGCGGGCCTCTTGTGACAAGCACTCTGCCCTGCGGAGTGGGGATACTGTCATCCGCAACTTCAAAGCCATAAGTATTTGCGAATTCCCATTCCAAAAAGCGTTCTTTGGTGATACCAAGGTCGCCGAAACGAAGGTGTTTATTATCAAGAACACGCGCCTTTTCAAAATCGACTCCGCCCATAACAAAGAAAATGGATGCAGGTTGCATAACCTTTTCGTCATCCTCATAACCTTCATAATCTTCATCGGAAAAATGACGGACATTAAGGCCATTAGCCGTTAGGGAATCGAGAACTCCTTTTTCGCTTCCAAGTTGGAACTCGGCTCCCGAGGCGGCGATTAAATCACCGTCACCCGAAGCATCAATAAAGGATTTTGCTTCAATTTCAATAAATCCCGATTTATCGAGCAAAATTGCGGATTTGATTTTAGCGCCTTCGCTTGTGCTGGAAACGAGGGTTGTATGGAAACGAACTTCTACTCCGCTTTCAACACACATTTTAAGAAGAACATACTTGATTATATGTGGCGAAGCTATTGCCCAATGAGGATATTTTTTATCATTGCCCGCACAGTATTTCTGACCGAGTTCGCGGGTATTTATGCAGATTTCTCTCATAATACCGCCGAAGGTTTTTCCGCTTCTATCCGAAGTGGCAGAAATAGGGGTAACTATACCAATACCCGCTTGGCCACCTAAAACACCTGTGTTTTCAACGAGTATGGTTTTAACTCCGTTTCGGGCAGCTGCGATTGCTGCCGCGCATCCTGCTACGCCTCCGCCGATAACCAAGACATCGGCTTCGGCTTTTCTTTCCACATTAACGCAAAGTTGCTTCATAATTTTTCACCTTTTTAAAGGGTTTATTTTTTAAGTGCTATTGCCTGCTTAACTTTTTCTACGATATTAACCGCGCGAAGACCAAATTCATCAAGAAGTTTGGGCGCGGGGCCTGAATGACCGAAGACATCGTTAACACCGAGTTTAACTACGGGAACGGGATATGCTTCGCAAACCACATCACTTACTGCGCTTCCGAGACCGCCAACTACCGAGTGTTCCTCTGCGGTAACAATGGCGCCTGTTTCACGAGCTGCCTTAAGGATGATATCATTATCGAGGGGCTTAATGGTAGCAATATTGATAACCCTTGCATTAATGCCTTCTTCTTTCAGCATATCGTGAGCGATAAGGGCTTCATTAACCAAAAGACCGGTAGCAACAATGGTAACATCGTTGCCTTCTTTCATCTCAACGCCCTTGCCGATTTCGAATTTATAATCATCACCGAAAATCACGGGAACTGCAAGACGACCAAAACGAATATAAACGGGGCCATCTGCATCTAAAGCGGCGCGAACTGCCAGACGGGCTTCGGTATCATCGGCGGGGTTAATAACGGTCATACCGGGAATTGTGCGCATAAGGGCGATATCCTCGTTGCACTGGTGGGTAGCGCCGTCTTCACCAACCGAAATACCCGCATGGGTAGCGCCGATAATAACATTAAGATGGGGATAACCTATAGAGTTTCTAACCTGTTCGAATGCTCTGCCTGCGGCAAACATAGCAAAGGAAGAAGCGAATACCTTTTTGCCCGTAGCGGCTACGCCTGCAGCTATACTAATCATATTCTGCTCTGCGATACCGCAATCATAAAATCTTTCGGGGAATTCTTTTTTGAACATACCTGTCTGTGTAGCGGCGGCAAGGTCGGCATCAAGAACGATAAAATCATCTCTCTCTTTACCGAGTTCAACAAGCGCCTTTCCATAAGATGCTCTCGTTGCAACTGTTTTAATTTCTGACATCTTAAATTCCCTCCTTAAAATTTAGCGAGCTCGGATTTAAGCTCTGTCATTGCCATTTCATATTGTTCATCATTAGGAGCGGAACCGTGCCAGCCAACCTGATTTTCCATAAATGAAACGCCCTTACCCTTAACGGTATTTGCAATAATAGCAACGGGCTTATCTACAGTTTCTGCTTCCTTTAAAGCGGCTTCGATCTCCTGGAAATCGTGACCGTTTATTGTTATAACGTGCCAATTAAATGCCTCGAATTTCTTATCGATGGGCTTTGCAGAGTTAACTTCATCAATGGAACCATCAATCTGAAGGTTATTAAAGTCAACAAAAGCAACCAAATTAGAAAGGTTTTTATTGGCGGCAAACATTGCTGCTTCCCAAACCTGACCTTCTTCGATTTCGCCATCACCGAGAATGGTGAAAACGCGGAAATCATTACCGAAATGCTTGGCTGAAAGCGCCATACCGCAAGCGGTGGAAATTCCCTGACCCAATGAACCGCTGCTCATATCAACGCCGGGAATATGTTTCATATCGGGGTGTCCTTGAAGAACGGAACCGATTTGTCTTAAAGTTTTAAGATCTTCTACGGGGAAATAACCTCTATTGGCAAGAACAGAATAGAGGGCGGGTGCGGCGTGTCCTTTAGAAAGAACAAGACGGTCGCGGTTATCTGCCTTGGGATTTTTAGGGTCGATATTCATATACTCAAAATAGAGATATGTGAGAATATCCGTGCAGGAAAGTGATCCGCCCGGATGACCCGATTTTGCCGAATGTACGCCTTCAATGATTCCCATACGGACATTGAGGGCTTGTTTTTTGAGTTCTGTCTTTTTAATGTTGTCCATCATATGCTTCCTTTCAAAGCCGCAGTTTTCATCTGCGACAGGTAATCTATAAAATCGGCAACCGCGCCGTTTTTAACATCTCCAACCACCAAATCGGCGATTTCCTTTATATCATCGGGAGAATTTTCGGGCACTGCGCATATATCGGCGAAACGAAGCATCTCAACATCGTTATAATAATCGCCCATTGCAAAGCAGTTCCCTGCCTTTATACCCAAAATTTCCACTAATTTTTCAACCGTAAGGGCTTTTGAAACGCCCTTTGGAACAAATTCTATATAATTGCGTTTGCTTCCCTTTATGGTAGCGGAGGTTTTTATGAATCTTGAGGAAACCTCTAAACCTTCCGCATATTTCCAAAGAGAATTATATGTATCGCTGTCGGGTGCAAAAAATATAATTTTTTCGAAATTTACTGCGCACATTTCATCATATGCGCATTCGCAAACACCAAATTCTTCATACTCTCGATGGTCTCGGCTTTCATAGTTATCGGAAAATATATAAACCTTTTCGCCTATATGCACCTCAGCGGCGACACCGTCAAATTTTTCAAGAATATCCCTTAAAACAAATCTATCCTCTTTAGGTATGCAAACCGAGAAAAGCGTTTTTTTGTTCTTAAAGTCATAGATAACTCCGCCATTAGCCATAACCGAGGGTGAAACATTAGGTATTTCTCTCAAAACCTCGTTTACGGCGCTGGGGGTTCTTCCCGTTGCCATAGAAAAATGGCCGCCTTCTTCTATGAAATATTTAATTTTCTCTGCGTTTCTTTTGGCCATACCCTCATCGGAAAGTAAGGTACCATCCAAATCGCAGGCCAAAAGGCAACCTTCAAAAAGTTTCATCGCGGGTTTCTTATC
>JAFSAK010000129.1 GCA_017441045.1 Clostridia bacterium | reverse complement strand
TTTTCATCAAGATAATAAAGAGAAAAACCGAGAATTTCTTCTTTATCACGTGCTACAACTGCGCCTGAATTTTTATTCACTTCAAAACCCTGTTTTTCAAAAACTGCGCAGATTTCTTCCCTAACTTTGAGGGGCGAAACGGTTATCATTTCTCTGCCTCCTTGGATTTTGAAATATTCATAAGGCGGGTAAGTTCCCTCTCGTTTAAAGGCCTCCAAGACCCTTGGGGAAGCATGCCGAGTTTAACGCCCGCAATTTCGGTTCTCTTAAGGCGCAAAACTTCAAGATTAACCGCTTCGCACATTTTTCTGATTTGGCGGTTTCTGCCTTCATGGATTATAAAGTTAAGCACCGTTCTATCGGGTTTTCTTTCGATAACGAAAACATCGCAGGGCTCTGTTTTCTTACCCTCTATCACAATACCTACGCGAAGTTTATCAAGAGTTTCCTCTGCTACGGTACCGCCAACGGTTACCCTATAGGTTTTATTAACAAAACTCGAAGGGTGGGTAATGATATTGGCTAGTTCCCCATCGTTAGTCATAATAAGAAGGCCTTCGGAATTGCGGTCAAGTCGCCCTACGGGGAAGATTTTAGTTCCTACATCCCGCGTTAAATCAGCAACGGTTTTGCGGTCCCGTTCATCATCCATAGTAGTAACAAAACCGCGGGGTTTATGTAGCATTATATAAACCTTTTCATTTACGGGTACAACATTTTTACCCCTTACCTGCACCTTATCGCGCTTAGGGTCTACCTTATCGCCCAAAGATGCAACTCGGCCGTTAACCTTGACCTTGCCTTCAAGAATTAATTCTTCTGCCTTTCTTCTTGAAGCAATGCCACATTCGGAAAGATGCTTTTGCAATCTGATTTTATTATCCTTCATTTTAAATCTCCTGATTAAATGTATCCAATTATAAATTCAAATATATGGAGGAATATATCCCATTTCTTAATACTTATGCCCTCGATGACTTCATCTGATTTTATTTCTCTTTCGCAAATTTTATCGCCATCAACAAAATGCTCGGCCCATCCCAAAACCTCGCCCTTTTCTACGGGGGCTACAATATTTGGTTTTATGTTAACCTTGCACTCGATTGCCGAATCCTTTTTCACACAGATTTCCAACGGCTCTATATTCACAGAAATACTATCTTCATTACCGTTTATAACGGGGATATCTATTTTTTTCTCGTTAGGTTTTATGTTAACCGATTCCACCCCGTCAAGTCCCCTATCCAAAAGGGCTCTGTGGTCTTGCCAGTCATTAGGGTCATCCAAAGTTACCGCTATCACATATTTGCCGTCTTTACGGGCGGCAGAAACCAAGCATCTGCCCGATTTTTTGGTAAACCCCGTTTTAATACCTATCACATCATCATAGGTTTTTAAAAGTCGGTTATGATTTGTTATTCTTCGGTTATACGGGGGATTTCCGTAACTCACCACGATGCTTTCGGTTGCTACCGCTTCACGAAAATCTTCGTTTTTCATAGCTTCACGCGCTATGAGGGCAAGTTCTCTGCAAGTGGTATAATGAGTATCACCGTCAAGTCCCGAAGGGGTTTCAAAATGGGTATCGCGAAGTCCCATCCCTTTTGCCCTATCGTTCATCATCTGGACGAAACCCTCAACACTGCCGCCCACTATTATGGCTATTGTATTGGCGGCATCGTTGCCCGAAGCGAGTAGTAGGCCATAAAGAAGGGTTTTAAGGGATACAGTATCACCCTCCAAAAGTCCCATAGAAGAACCTTCAACCGTCACCATTTCTTTGGTTGTTACGATTTCTCTATCAAGATTTCCGTATTCGCATAAAAGTAGCCCCGTCATAATTTTAGTGGTACTCGCCATAGGCATACGGAAATCTTCATTTTCCCCGTAAATTATCTGCCCCGTATCACCGCAGATGACAACTGCGCCACCGGCGGAAGTACCCTTTGCTTTCAAACTTAAGGGAAGGCAAATAACAAGACATAATATAAAACTTAATATCCTTTTCAAACGGCATCACCGTTTAAATAATATGATTAATATCCGCGCTTTTAGCACGGATATCAATTATATCTTATTATACCTTTTGGATATTACCGTCTTCATCGAATTTAATTTCTTCTTTTGCAAATAAACTCTTAACTTTATCAATGAGTTCAGGCACCATACTTATTGCCTTGTCCAGCGTGTTCATATCGTTATAAATAGGCATCATTTTAACATCATCGCCGTTTACTGCGATAAATGCGATAGGCACTATTGAAACGCCTGCTCCGCCGCCACCGCCAAAAATGCGGTTGCCCGTTTTATTCGGAAGGTCGCTGCCTCCGGTTGCAAGACCGAAAGAAACACGGGAAATGGGTATCAAGGTTAAATTATCGGCTTTTATGGGGGTTCCGATTATGGTATCGGCATCAACCATAGCGCGAAGTTTTTCCATTGTAACATCCATTATGCCCTGAATATTATTTTCGCTCATATTCTACCTCTTCATTCCGTTTCTTCTTTGTGTTCATCGTCGATTGAAAGTTGCTCTCCTACATCGTTCACTTCGTGCTCAGCTTTAGGCAAGGGCGGAAGTTCGCTTAAATCACTGATGCTAAAGGAACGAAGGAAGTTTTTAGTAGTCCTATAAAGTAGCGGTTTACCGGGAAGATCCAAGCGGCCGCATTCTTCAATGAGTCCCTTCTCAACAAGAGTAGTTATAACGCCCGAACAGTCAACACCTCTCACCTGCTCTATAAAGGAACGTGTAACGGGCTGATTATAGGCAATAACCGCCAAAACTTCCAATGCGGCGGGAGATAAGGGTGCGGTGTTCAAACGTTTTTTTGTGAGCGATGCTGCCAATCAAGCCAATTATCTTCAG
>JAFSAK010000128.1 GCA_017441045.1 Clostridia bacterium | reverse complement strand
TCCAGCACACTCGCATGTAGTTACCGCAACTCGCGGCGCCCAATTATTATATCACTATGGGTGGCCGTTGTCAACAATAAAATTCAAAATATTTAAAATTATTCGAGCAGAGCTTATGAGCTCTGCTCGAAAGTATTTTTATTTATTAAGTATTTTAAGATATTCGCTATAAGCGGTCTCCCACGCGGCATTATTAACGGGAGAGTAGCGCTTAAGTTCTGTGGAATCGGAAACGGTTTTTCTGATTTCCTTAAAATCTTTAAGTTCGCTGAGGGCGTTATATGCTACGGCAATATTTCCCATAACCGTGGCTTCGGTAGGACCTGCAAGAACATCTACATTACAAGCATCTGCTGTCATCTGGCAAAGAAGTTTATCCTTAATGCCACCGCCCAAAATATTAATGCTATTGTAATCTCTCTTGGAAAGTTCGCCGAGGGCATTGAAGGTGTATTTATACTTCATAGCAAGACTCTGATAAATGCATCTCATAATCTCACCGCGGGTCTTTGGAACATATTGGCCTGTGCGTTCGCAGAATTCGCAAACACGGCGGGGAAGGTTGCCTGCCGTTTCAAAGGATGGGTCATCAACATTTATAAAGCACTTAAAGGGCTCGCTTGCGAGGGCTTCTTGCTCTAAAACATCGAATCCAACTTCGGTACCTTCTCTGCGCCACTGACGGCGGGATTCCTGAATGAGCCAGAGTCCCATAATATTTTTAAGGAATCTTATGGTGCCCTCAAATCCACCTTCATTGGTAAAATCGGCCTCTCTTGCCTCATCTGTGAGAATGGGGGTAGGACTCTCGATACCAAAAAGACTCCAAGTGCCGCAGCTTATATATACAAAATCATCAGACATACTGGGAGTAGCGGCAACTGCCGAGGCGGTATCGTGACCACAAACCGCTATAACGGGTACTTTGGGGCAACCGAGTTCTTCGCAAATTTCATCGGAAAGATTACCGTAAATATCGCCGGGTTTAACGATGGGAGCGAATATATCACGGCTTAAACCCAATCTGTCAATAAGCTCAAAATCCCAATCTTTAGTATGGGGATTGAGCATATTGGTGGTGGAAGCAATGCTTGCCTCTGCTTTCATAACACCCGTAAGCATATATGCAAAAAGGTCGGGTATAAGTAAAAACTTATCGGTCTTTTCGAGAAGGTCGGGCTCATTGTATTTTAAATACATAAGCTGATAAATGGTATTAAAGCGGATAAACTGCATACCCGTTCTTTCGTAAAGTTCCTTTTTGGAAATATAGTCAGCAAAAACCTTTTCAGGAATGGGCTCTGTTCTCAAATCTCGGTAATGAACGGGATTTCCTATGAGGTTGCCTTTTTTATCAATAAGGCCTAAATCAACGCCCCAAGTATCAATGCTTATAGCATCAAATCCACCTTCGGATAATGCCTTGGTTATACCTGCTTTGATTTCAAAAAACAGACGAAGAACATCCCAATACATAGTTCCTCTGATAATTACAGGGTCATTGGAAAAACGGTGAATTTCCTTCATATCTATTTTGCCGTCTTTTAATTCGGCTAACATTGCTCTGCCACTGGATGCACCAAAGTCAAAAGCAAGAATTTTCTTCATAATATTTCCTCCCAGAATAACTTTATATTCAATATACCAAATTTGTCCTTAAATGTCCATAATATTTTTAAGTTTGCTTGTATTTTTTTGATGCTCGCGGTATAATGGGTACTATGATGGATTTATGGAATTATTTAAAAAGCACAGATAAAAAAATAGTTCTTTACGGAATAGGTAACGGCGCCGATAAAATTATTAAGGTTTTAGAATATTACGGAATAGAATTTCACGGCGTTTTTGCTACCGATGGCTTTGTTAGGGATAAGATTTTTCACGACTTTAAACTCTCAACCTATACCGCTCTTAAAGAACAGTTTTCCGATATGGTTGTACTTTTATGCTTCGGCTCCGCAAGAGAAGAGGTGTTTTCAAATGTGCAAAAAATTATGTCGGAAAATGAATTTTTTGCCCCCGATGTTCCCGTTTGCGGCGATAATCTTTTCAATATGGAATTTGCAAAAGCCAATAAGGAAAAATTAGAAAGAGTTTATAATCTTCTGGCTGATGACCTTTCTAAAAAGACCTTTGAGTGTGTTGTTAAGTTTAAACTTACGGGCGATGTCAGATATCTTTTTGAGTGTGAAACGGATGCAAATGAACCCTATGATTCATTTTTGAAACTTTCGGATAAAGAGATTTTTGCCGATTTTGGAGCGTATAGGGGAGATACAGTGGAGGATTTTCTTTCAAGAGTTTCTTCCTATCAAAAGGTTTATGCCGTAGAGCCGGATAGAAAAACCTTTAAAAAGTTACTCTCCGCTTTGGAAGACAAAAGTGATATAATACCCGTTAATGCCTGTGTATCAAATTTTGATGGAGTTACCGAGTTTTCTATGAGCGGGTCCCGCGGCTCAACCGCTTCAAAAGGGCAGGATACCGTAAAAGCGATTTCTATGGATACTCTCCTTAAAGATGGTGTAACATTCATAAAGATGGATGTTGAGGGCAATGAGGGGTTGGCAATAGACGGCGGTAAAAACATTATTTTAAATTATAAACCTAAAATGCTTATTTCTTGTTATCATAGAAGCGAAGATGTATTTGATTTACCACTAAGGGTTGCCGATATCAGAGATGATTATAAAATCTATATGCGACATTTTAAGAGTTTGCCCGCTTGGGATACTTGTTTTTACTTTATATAGCGTATGTGTTATTTTTCATCACCAAAATATGCGTTTTTTCTTGACACGAAAGGAATAAAATGTTAAAATTGTAATGATAGGTTATGATGGCTATAGTGTTTGTTTTTATTTAATTAACACCTATCCAAAATAAGCAGTATCACGGGGAGAAATTCGGGTCCCCGACTTTGCGCATTTACAGTTCGCAAGTAAAACCCGATTTATTATATAGGAGGTGCATTTATGCCCGAATTAGTTGAGATTATTCTCGGCGGTGTTGCCCTTCTTCTTGGAGTAATCGGATTTTTCGTAGGTTCGGCTTATCGCCGTAAATCTGCCGAAAAGACCATTGGCTCAGCCGAAGAGGAAGCAAAGCGCATTTTAAACGATGCGATGAAAACCGCTGAAACCAAAAGAAAAGAAACCCTTATTGAAGCGAAAGAAGAAATTCATCAGCTCCGTCAGGATACTGAGCGCGACCTTCGCGAACGTAGAAGTGAAGTTCAGCGTCAGGAGCATCGCCTTCAGCAGAAGGAAGAAACCCTTGATCGCAAGTTAGATAACCTTGAAGTTAAGGAAGAAAAACTTGCAGAACGCGCTAAAGAAATTGATGTTCGCCTTGAAGAGTGCGACCGCATCAAGAAAAGCCAACTCGAAATGCTTGAAAAGATTTCAGGCCTTTCAAAAGAACAGGCGAAAGCCGAACTCCTCCAGATGCTTGATGGTGAGTTATCTCACGAAAAAGCAGTAAGAATTATGGAGTTTGAACAGCAGACAAAAGAAGAGTCTGAAAAACTTGCCCGCGAGGTTATCGGCCATGCTATTCAGCGTTGCGCTGCCGACCATTCATCAGAGATTACGGTTTCTACCGTTGCTCTTCCCAATGATGAAATGAAGGGTCGTATCATCGGCCGTGAGGGTAGAAATATCCGCGCCATTGAAAATGCAACGGGCGTTGACCTTATTATTGATGATACCCCCGAAGCAATTACCGTTTCAAGTTTTGAGCCCATCCGTAGAGAGATAGCCAGAAGAACACTTGAAAAACTTATTGTTGATGGTAGAATCCATCCCGCAAGAATCGAAGAAAGCGTTGCTAAAGCCACTGCTGAAGTTGAATCCATTATTAAGCAGGAAGGCGAAAGCGCAATGATAGAATCGGGTGTTCATAGTTTGCATCCCGAACTTATCAAACTTCTCGGCCGTTTGCATTTCAGAACAAGTTATGGCCAGAATGTGCTTAACCATTCTTTAGAGGTTTGCCATCTTGCAGGTCTTATTGCCGCCGAAATGGGCGTTGATGTAACCCTTGCAAAACGCGCAGGTTTGCTTCACGATATCGGTAAGGCCATTGACCATGAGCAAGAAGGTTCTCATATCCAGCTTGGCGTTGATGCCGCTAAAAAGTATAAGGAAAGCGAAGCAGTTGTTCACGCGATTCACGCTCACCACGGCGATGTAGAAGCCAAAACGGTTATCGCTTGTATAGTTCAGGCCGCCGATGCTATTTCTGCCGCCCGTCCGGGAGCTCGTCGCGAGAATATCGAAAGTTATATCAAGCGTCTTGAGAAACTTGAGGAAATTGCTAATTCCTTTAACGGAGTTGAAGGTTCCTTTGCAATTCAGGCAGGCCGTGAAGTTAGAATTATTGTTAAACCCGAAGTTATCAGTGATGACCAGATGGTAATAATCGCTCACGAAATTGCCGAGAAAATTGAAAACGAACTCGAATATCCCGGTCAAATCAAGGTAAATCTCATTCGCGAAAACCGCGCTGTAGATTACGCTAAATAATCAATAAATAGATTTGTAAAAACAGATTCGCAGGTTTTCTTGTGAATCTGTTTTTGTTTTTTTTAAAAAATTTGCAACCTTTTCGATAGGTAAAAAGTTTTATAAGTAAAGGAGGGAAATTATGGAATATAAAATTTCTGCCGCAGAGGCCTTTAATAAATACTCCGATATGGTGTACCGCCTTGCCTTTGCAAGAGTAAAAAATAAATATGATGCGGACGACATATTGCAGGAAGTATTTTTAAGGTTTATAAAACATAAAGACAAAGTCAATAATGAGGAGCATACCAAGGCGCTGCTGATTCGAATTACCATTAATTGCAGTAAAAGTATGCTAAATAGCAGTTGGTTTAAGAAGACCGAAGCACTTGCCGATAATGTTAGCGTAGATATGCCTGAAAATGATACTTTAGAGGCAGTTATGCGCCTTCCTCAGAAATATCGAACTGTCATTCACCTTCATTATTACTGTGGATTTAGTGTTGAGGAAATAGGAAAACTTTTAAACCATAATCCCTCTACGGTGAAATCCCAACTTCACCGCGCAAGAACTAAACTTAAAACCTACCTTGAAGGAGTTGAATTTGATGTTTAAAGAGAATTATAAAAAAGCGTTTGATAATATTAAACCCGAATGCAGCGTTAAAGAATCTGTTCTTAAAGAAATAGAGGCCGCAGAGGGCAAAGAAGAAAAGAAAAATCCCGCAACTATTTGGCGAATAGGCACCGCAGTTGCCCTTGCCGCCGCTATAGCGCTCAGTATTATTTTTATCCCTAAAAATAGCGTTAAAGTGAAGGCCGAATCTTTGACCGCCGCCAATTCTTATAACGAAATTTATAAAATATTTGAGGGGCAAAAACAAAGCGCATTATCTCAATGGTTCGATAATATTGGCATCGTTACCGAAGATGAAACTTATGAATATTATTATGAATATTCCACTACCGATGATGAAGATATGGCCGAAGGCACAACGGGTACCAATACTCAAAATTCAGGTAACGGTAGTTTGAAGGGCTCAAAACCCAGTAATTCTGACCCTACTTCCGATTCGGTTACCGATAGTGGCGCCGATTTCTCTGAAACCACAGAGCAGGTTGAGGGTGTAAACGAAGCCGATATTATGAAAACTGACGGCAAGTACATTTATTACGTATATAATAATGTTATAACTATAGTTTCAGCCAAAGGTGCGGAATCGGAGATTTTAAGCCGCATAGCCATAACGGGCGAAATCGATGTAAACTGCGATGAAATGTTTATAAAGGGCGACCGCCTTATCATTTTAAAGACCGATTTATATGAGGGTACAAGAAATACAAGCTCGGTTATTATTTATGATATTTCCGACCGCAAGGCGCCTAAAAAGATAGGGGAAAGTTGTCAGCAGGGTTATTATCAGACCTCAAGAATGGTTGGAGATTATATATACCTTATTTCAAATTGTCCTATAAATATCGATAATATAGTTAAATCGGACCCCACCACCTTTGTGCCTACCGTTGAACGTGACGGTGAAAGGGAAGCACTCCCTGCCGACTGTATATATCGCTATGATGATGAAATTAAAACCAATACCTATACGGTTATTGCCGCTTATAACTATAATGACGCGGCTTTAAAGGGTAGCGCAAGTATCTTAGGCGGCACCGATCAGGTTTATTGCAGTAAAGGTAATATAATCCTTGCCAATACTCGCTATGATGATAAAAAATCAGATTCTGATGATACCTATGTAAGTTCTTATATCACCGTTTCCCGCCTTGCATTTTCAGGTGGAGAAATTGAATATAAAAATACGGGTAGGGTAGACGGCACCCTTGAAAATCAATTTTTTATAGATGAATATAAAGGCAATTTCAGATTCGTGACTACGGTTACCGAGCGGAAGCGCATGACGCAAAAATTCGATAATAGTGAAAATAGCTTTATAACAGTGAGTGATGAAACCACTGCCCGCTTGACCATACTCGATGAAAAACTCGAAAAGATAGGCGAAATTAAAGATTTGGCAAAAGGGGAGAGGGTATATTCCGTAAGATTTATGGATGATATCGCGTATTTTGTAACCTTCCGCCAAACCGACCCCCTGTTTTCCGCCGACCTTTCTGATCCTAAAAACCCAAAGATTTTAGGCGAGCTTAAAATCCCCGGTTTCTCGGAGTATATGTACCCATATTCTGATGGAAAACTTTTAGGTTTCGGTATGGAGGCAGACATTGAAACGGGCAGAACAAGTTTCCTTAAACTTTCAATGTTTAATATAAAAGACCCCACTAATGTAACCGAAGAAGATAAAACCGTTATAGAGGGTTACTATCATTCATCTGCTTTAAATAACCATAAGGCGATGATGGTAGCAGTGGATAAAAACCTTATGGGATTTATCGCGAATAACTATAATACCGCGCCTAAATATATGATTTATAAATATGAGGGCGATAGATTTGTGAAACTGGCTGAAATAGATATGGACACCGATTATGAATATACCGTAAGAGGTGCCTTCGTGGGCGATAATTTCTATATTGTAAGCAATGAAGAAATGAAGATTTTAAATATATCAGATTTCGCAATTCTTAAAACAATTGATTTCTAAAAGTGAAACACGGGTGACCATTGGTCACCCGTGTTCTTTTATAGGTTATTTTTCTTTCGAATATCTTTTGGGAGAAACGCCGTTTATCTTTTTGAAAACGGTGGCGAAATAGTTGCTGTCATTAAATCCGCAACGCAGAGAAACTTCCGTAACGGTCAAATCAGTATCCCTTAGCATTTTTTTGGCATTGGAGATTCTCACGGCGGTTATATATTCGTTAAGCCCCAGCCCCGTAAACTGTTTAAATGATTTAGAAAAATAGGATGGACTCATGGCGAACTGTTCCGATAAAATATCCAAAGTAAGATTTTCTCCGAAATGAGCAGTGATATATTTCGCGGCATTTTGGATTACCAGGGGAGTGCCGCTTAAATTTTCCTTATTTAGTTTAACATCTTCTCGGCTCATTAGAATAAGTAGTTGCCGCAGAAGGTTTTTGCACATAAAAACATAGTTTTCTTCCTTGTTTTTGAATTCGAGATAAAGCTTTCTGACAACCTTTTCGATTTCGTTTTGTCTGTCATCGGATAAAACGAAATGCTTGGCTTCGGAGCTTTCTTTAATAAACTCCTTATACTGTTTGCCAATAAAGGCATCATTAAAAGATACAAGAATTCTTTCGGCGTTTCCCGAATATGAGGTGGTATGGATATAATTTTTCTTAACGAAAACTATATCTCTGTCAGAGGCCTCAAATATCTCGTTGATAATAAAATATTTAACCTTACCCGAAACCAAAAAATATAATTCGTGGAAGGGGTGGGTGTGTTCAGAAACAGCGGTTTTTGAGGTTTGACGGTCAAGGGACACATCAATATACTCTAAAGTTTCTGAAGATGAAATGATTTTGGCCATAATAATCCCCCTTTATATCCTTAAACATATTTTATATCATAAAATGTGCGTAGTCAACAAAAATTTAATAGTTTCTTGAGAAAACGACAAAAATATTATAGTAAATATTAAAAAATCGCAGTATAATGAGTGCGGTTTCAAAATATAACTGATTTTTTGGAGGAAAATATAATGAAACATTTTGGTAATCGAGTAGAGGATTTAAAAATTGCATATATCGGCGGCGGCTCAAGAGGTTGGGCCTGGGGCCTTATGAGTGACCTTGCCGCTGCAGATGATATTAGCGGAGAAGTTTATCTTTACGATATAGATATGAAAGCGGCCGAGGATAATGTTATCATCGGCAATAAATTTAACGATTTGGCAGATGCAAAATCCAAATGGAATTATAAAGCGGTAGATAATATTAAAGATGCTCTTACGGGCGCAGATTTCGTTGTTATTTCGATTCTGCCCGGTACCTTTGATGAAATGGATTCCGACGTGCATACCCCTGAAAAGTACGGCATTTATCAGTCGGTTGGTGATACAAGCGGCCCCGGAGGAATCGTAAGAGCCCTTCGCACCTTGCCTATGTATGAAGGTTTTGCATTGGCTATTAAAGAGTATTGTCCTAACGCTTGGGTTATTAACTATACCAACCCTATGACCCTTTGCGTTGCTCAACTTTATAAAACCTTCCCCGAAATCAAGGCATTTGGTTGTTGCCACGAAGTTTTCGGCACAATGGCAGTTCTTATGAAAATGCTTCGCGAAGAATATGGCAAGGAAAATGTTAAAAGAGCCGATGTAAAGGTAAATGTCGTTGGCGTTAACCATTTCACCTGGCTTACCAAGGCACAGTATAAGAATATGGACCTTTTCCCCGCATATAGAAAATTCTGCGAGAAGTATAAGGATATAGGCACCAAGGATAAGAGCGATACCAACTGGATGAATAACTCCTTTGATTGCAACGATAAGGTTAAGATGGATTTGTTCTTAAAAACAGGTGTTATCGCCGCCGCAGGAGACCGTCATTTAGCAGAGTTCTGTCCGGGTAAATGGTATCTTGAAAGCCCCGAAAGAGTTAAGGAAATGGGCTTTGGTCTTACTACGGTTGATTGGCGCAAAAACGACCTTAAGGACCGTCTTGCAAAGAGCGCAAGAAGGGTAAGCGGCGAAGAAGAAATCAAGATTCGCGGAACGGGTGAAGAAGGAGTTCTTCAGATTCGCGCACTTTTGGGTCTTCATAGTTTTGTTACTAATGTTAACATTCCTAACCGCGGTCAGATTCCAAATCTGCCTATGGGTGCAATTGTTGAAACCAATGCCTATTTCTGCGCAGATAGCGTTCTTCCCGTTATGGCAGGGAATGTGCCCGAGCCCGTAAATCAACTCGTTGCTAAAATCTGCAATGAGCAGGAAACTGTTCTTAAAGCCATTAATGACAGAGATTTGGATTTAGCATTTATGGCATTTAGCGGTGACCCCCTTACCACCTGCTCAATAAGTGATGCAAGAGAACTCTTTAAAGAAATGCTTATAAATACAAAAGAGTATTTAACTATGTATGACCTTGAAGGATTTTTAAAGGAGAATTAAAATGTACCTTAAAGAAAAGATAATTCAGTTCGGCGAAGGCGGTTTTTTGCGCGGTTTTGTTGATTGGATGGTTGAAATATTAAATGAAGAAGCGGATTTTGGCGCTTCGGTTGTGGTAGTTCAACCCATAAAAAACGGTATGTGCAAGGTCTTGACCGAGCAAAACTGCAATTATACCCATATTATGCGCGGTCTTCAAAACGGTACTCCTACTACAGAGGAAAAGCATATTACCGCCATCAGCAAATGCGTTGAGCCCTATGAAGATTTTAGCGAATATCTGAAACTTGCAGAAAATAAGAATTTTAGATTTATCGTTTCAAATACTACAGAATCAGGTATAGCATTTTGCGGCGATGATAGGCCCGAAAACGCCCCCGATATAACCTTTCCCGCAAAGGTAACGCTGCTTTTGAAACGCCGCTTTGAATTGGGACTTAAAGGTTTTATATTCCTTCCTTGCGAACTCATCGATAAAAACGGCGAAACTCTTAAAAAATGCATAATAGATTATGCAAAACTCTGGAATTTCGGCGATGATTTTATAGAGTTTGTAGAGGGGGAAAATGTCTTCTGCAATACCCTTGTTGACCGCATCGTTACGGGCTATCCTAAGGATGAAGATTTACCCCTTAAAGCCACTGATAATATGCTTAATACAAGTGAACTCTTTCACCTTTGGGTAATTGAAGGCCCAAAAGAAATAGGCAGTGAATTACCTTTTTATAAAACAAATCTTAATGTTATCTTTACCGATAATTTAGATATGTACAGAACTCGTAAGGTGCGTATTTTAAACGGAGCCCATACTTCTATGATTCCTTATGCAATGCTTAAGGGCATAGAAACCGTTAAGGACTGTATGGATAATCAAGAGATGTATAGTTTTGTAAGCGGTTGCGTTTTCGAGGAAATTATTCCAACCCTTGATATGCCCATAAAAGACCTTACAGATTATGCAAACGATGTTTTCGAGAGATTTAAAAATCCCTTTATAAAACATCTTTGCGCATCCATTTCACTTAATAGTATAAGC
>JAFSAK010000127.1 GCA_017441045.1 Clostridia bacterium | reverse complement strand
TGCATTTTTATTTATAAGGTCAAAAAGAGCGGCAACCTCAATAAGCTGTGTGGGATATCTATTGGGGGCAGTAGAATATCTTATAACAAAAACATTAAATCCCATAGGTAAAAGCTTAAGGGCAATGGGCTCCCACTCTCTTTCACTGCAACCGCCGTATCCGCCGCCGGGGCAGATTACCATAGCAGGTCTTCTGTCATCCTGCTTTTTCATTTCCACCATATTATAGGGGAGATAGATATCAACGAATGGGTCGCGGCCGTTTTCAGCAAGATGGGGGTAAAAATCTTTTAAATGTAATCTTTTATATTGCAACATAAAAATTCTCCTTTTATAAAAAATAAAGTCCCGATTCTAAAAGCGCAAGTTCGAAACCTTTAACCTTTTTATAACTGTAGATAGGTTCTTCGAATTCCATATAATCCTTTACGGTATAGGAATTAAGGTCGATTTTTATAAGCTTTTTGTCTCCTGAGGATGAAACCGTGGCGCAGTCACCTTCAACGAAAATATCCGAAGGAGCGTTCATAGGAGATACATTACCGCCAATGCGCAGTTCTTCCCTCATAGAAGCAATATTAAAGCGCAAAAGCACGTTAAAATCCTTAAAACAAGCCCAGAGGGAATTGCGGTGTATTGAAATTCCTGAAGGCGCCCTGCCTTTATATTTGAGTTCGCCCGACCATAAAAGTCCGCCCTCACTGTCTAAAAGATATGCGGTGCCCTCATCGGTGCAGATAAACACCTTGCCGTTCGGCAGATTTAAAGCGGAGGCCGTTATGTGATTATTGACAAATGTGGTGGCGGCATTGTAGTTGCTGCCGTATTTTGAAAGGAGATAGATATTGCGGGCAACATCGGTCACTATGCCGTTTTCAAAATTTACCATTTTATAGCAAACCACAACATTTTCTTCCGTTTTGGCTTTGGCATAGGCGAAAACGAAACCGTTTGCCATAGGCACAATATCATATACCTCGCCTTTAAAGATTGTTTTCACTAAAAATCACTCTCTGAATGTTATATTTTTAAAACGCCTTTATTTATCATACTCTGAATTGCGCATAGAACGCCCGTTTTACCGCTATGGAAATTAAGTCCGCCCTGAAGCCAGGCCGCATAGGGCTCACGAAGTGGCGCATCAGCGGAAAGTTCAATGGAGGAGCCCAAGGTGAAGGCACCTGCCGCCATAATAACTTTATCGGTATATCCGGGCATATCCCAGGGTTCAGGTACAACGAAGGAATCAACGGGGGCTCCCGACTGCATTCCTTGGCAAAAAGCGATAAGCCGCTCACTGTTGCCTAAAATAATACTTTCTATAATATCGGCTCTTTTTTCATCGAACCGAGGGGTTGCATTAAAACCTAAAAGTTCAAAAATACGCGCCGAATATATGGCGGTTTTAAGGGCCTCGCCTACTACGTGAGGAGCCGAGAAAAGTCCCATATAAAGTTCGCGGTTGTGACCGAGAGATGCGCCGACTTCTTTACCTACGCCCGAACAGGTCATACGGTTAGCGCACATATCAATATACTTTTTCTTTCCCGCGATATATCCGCCCGTGGGGGCGATGCCGCCGCCGGGGTTTTTAATAAGGGAACCCGCAACTATATCGGCTCCTACCTGGCAGGGCTCTTCTTTTTCTACGAATTCGCCGTAGCAGTTATCCACCATAATCACCGTATCGGGTGAAACACTTTTAACCGCATCGCAAAGTTCTCTGATTTTGCCTACCGTCAAAGAAGGGCGCAAACTGTAACCTCTGGAGCGCTGAATATACGCCATTTTATATTTATCCCAGGAAAGTTCGGATTTTATTGAGTTTATATCGGGGGTGCCGTCGGGCAGAAGGGGAACTTCGCGGTATTCTATGCCGAAATCCCGAAGTGAGCCATCGCTTTCGCCGTCAATACCAAAAACGCCTATAATGGTGTCGTAAGGTCGGCCCGTAAGACAAAGCACCTTATCACCGGGGCGCAGAATTCCGAAAAGAGCAACCGTTAGAGTATGGGTGCCCGAGGCAAAACTATGGCGCATAATAGCATCCTCCGCGCCCATACACTCTGCCATAATGCTTTCGAGTTTATCGCGACCTATATCCCCGTAGCCGTAGCCCGTAGAAATTCCAAGGTCGGATTCGCTTACGCGGTTATTTATAAAGGCTCGAAGCACCTTTTGTTGATTATATTCGGTAATTCCGTCTACATATTCGAAGATAGGGGCAACATCCATTAGCGCTTGCCTATCAAGAGAGCGGAGCCCCTCATCAAAGTTAAAAAAACTCATTTTTTCACCCAACATCCTGATTTATATTCAAATTCAAAACCGTTTTTCTCATAAAAAGGTTTGTTTTTTTCTTCTACTACCGCCAAAACGGTTTTGCCCTTAACGAGAGATAAAATTCCCTTAATACAAGGGGTACCTTCGCCTTTTTTTAAAGAGGCGATTCCGTTTATAAGGGCGTAGTTCCCGCTTTTTACCGAGAATGCCGCGGCGGTGTTTTCTATGTAAAAGCAGGCGGCCTTATCACGATTTATTCGCAGACAAAAATCCACCGCAAAACTATCGTAAGGAGGAACGGAAAGTCCTGCCTTTTTGAAAATTTCATAAACTGCGCTACTGCTGAATTTATGGGATTCTATAGGAGAGCGCTCATCGGCTTTTTTGGAGTAAACATAGGTTTCCTCGAAATTGTTACCAAAAAGTTCCTTTAAGGTATCACTATCGGAAAACAGAGAAGAAGGGGAAATAATATTTATAAATTCCTTTAGTTCTTCAAGATTTCCCCCGTTATTAAAAACCGTCATATCAGGTCCAAGCATAGAGATAAAAAGTTTATCCACATCCTGAATCCAGAAAAGCGCCTCATCTTTATAAAGGTCGCCCATGCAGTTGATTCGTACGCACTCCGCCCGCTTGTAATCCAAATGGGGAAGAGCCGATACAAGTTTTATCATATCTTATTCTCGGCAATACCGAGGAGCAGATATTTAGCCAGTTTATATGCCGAAGTAATATCGCGCGCATCGGCAACCGAAGACGCCGAATGGATATAACGGCAGGGTACCGAAACCGCCACCGTGCGAACACCTTCGCGGCTTAAATGAACAGCGCCTGCATTATTACCGCCCGAAACAAAGCGTTTTGACTGGCAAGGTATACCGCTGTTTATTGCCGCATTATAAAGTTCCTTATCATAAAGGGTTGACCTATCCATAAAAGATACGGCGGCGCCTTTACCAAGTTCGCAAACATGCTTTTCTTCGGGTACATCCGCAATATCTGCGGCGGTGGTGCCCTCAAGAATTATGGCAAAATCGGGGTTAACTCCGTAGGTCGCAACGGCGGCGCCGCGAAGTCCAACCTCCTCCTGCACCGAGAAGGTGGCAAAAAAGTCATACTCTGCTTCTTCTTTTAAAAGAGAAATAAGTACGGCGCAACCTATACGGTCATCAAGGGCTTTCGAGAGAATTTTATCCCCCGAAACCACATATTCGCTGCACATAATCGCCGTGTCCCCAAGGGAAACGCGGGATAGCGCATCATTTTTATCTTTGGCGCCGATATCAATATAAAGAGAATCGGTTTTGGGTAATTTTTTACCCTCGTCCCCGTGACAAAGATGAACGGGTTTAATACCGATAACTCCGTTTATATTTCCGTTTATCTTTACCTTTCGGGAAATCATAACCGCAGGGTCAATTCCGCCAACGGTGGTGAACTTTAAGAAACCATCGCTTGTAACCGAAGTTATAATAAGCCCAACCTCATCCATATGAGCATCAAGCATAATTTTGCGGTCGGGGGCGTTTTTACCTTTTTTAAATGCGATGATGTTACCAAGGTTGTCCACCCTATATTCGCAGTAGTCCCGAATTTCGTTTATTATAAAATCGCGGACATCCGTCTCATCTCCGCTTGTTCCATCTAAAAGGCAGAGTTTTTTAAGAAGTTCAAACATTTGAAAGCCCTCCCTTCAAAATGTACTCTTTAAGCAGTTCGCTAACGCTTTGGATATCGCGGGTATCGATAATTTCATTATCGGTATGCATATTGCGAAGGGGAATCGAAACAACGCCCGAAGGCACGCCTTCACGACTTATTGAAAGAGCATCCGCATCGGTGCCGGTTCTACCGCCCATAACTTCGATTTGATGGGGAATATTCTTTTCCGTAGCGGTTTTTATAAGTTTATTGGACATAGGTTTGCTAAGTACAGGGGCAACACCCACCATCGCTCCTTCGCCGAGTTTTCCGCATTCGGTGGGATTCACATCGGGAGCATTGCCAAAACTTACATCAATGGCAATGGCCTCATCGGGATTAACTTTAAAGCAGGCGGTTTTAGCGCCGCGGGTACCAAGTTCCTCCATATCGGTAAGTGCGATAATCACACTTATGGGAAGTTTTTCGCCCTTTAATTTTTCGGCCAAAAGCAGAAGGGAAACCACACCCGCCCTATCGTCAAAAGATTTACCCGAAATCAGAGTGTCGCAAAGGGAATAGGGCTCATTCTTAAAGGTTACAAAATCTCCGAGGGAAATAACCTCTTTGGCCTTTTCGCCTAAAAGGGTATCAATCTTAATTTTGTTTATATCCTCGTAGGTCTGTTCACCTTCGGCAAGGTGGGGAGGGGTACTGCAAAATACGCCCGTCACCTTTTCTTTACCGTGGATGGTTACGCGCTTTGCGGGTAGGGTGCGAAGGTCGATACCGCCGCATTTAGCAACGGTAACAAAACCTTTATCATCAATATCGGTTACGGTGAAACCAATTTCATCAATATGAGCGGCAAGCATAAGAGTATAATCGCTTTCACCCTTAATTTTGCCGAGGACTGTAAGGTTATCGGTTTTTTGGCAGGAATCGGTTAAACCGCAGAGGATATCGTATGCGATATCTCGCGCCTCGGTTATATTACCTAAACTGCAACTATTTGAAAGTTCAAACAGAGTGTTTTTAATATCCATTAAAGTTTATTCACTACTTCCTTAAAATGATTTCCGCGGTCGGCGAAATTTTTATAAGAATCAAAACTTGCGCAAGCAGGGCTCAAAGTTACAATATCACCGCTTACGGCCGATTTTTGCGCCTGCTTTACGGCTTCTTCAATATCCTTAACCCTTACAATCTCGGGGCTGCCCTCAAAACCGCTGTAATTTTTAAGGCAGTTTTCGATTTTATCGGCAGTGGCGCCGCAAAGGTAAAGGGTTTTAACCCGCTCTACAAGATGGGGCATCAGCGGCTCAAAGGGGATGTGTTTATCATAACCTCCCGCAATAAGAATAACCTTTTGCGAGAAGGATTTAAGTCCCGCAATAGTACGGGTGGGACTTGATGCAATAGAATCGTTATAGTATTTAACGCCGTTAACTTCTCTTACGAGTTCGTTTCGGTGTTCAACCCCGCCAAACTCACGAGCAACCTTTACGATACTGTCAACCCCAACATATCCCCAAACCGCAGAAATGGCGGCAAGGTAATTGGCAACATTATGGTCGCCGATAATTGCAATATCATCGCGGTTAATAACGGGAACATCAATGCCTCTATAGGACATATTGAGATACCCTTTATCATCAAGCCAAGCGCCGTTTTTAAGGCGGCGTTCCATACTGAAGCCGAGGGACTGACCGCGCACATACTTTCTGAAACCTTCGGTTATATCATTATCGCGGTTTAAAATCGTTCTTGAAAATGCATTTTGATGGAGAAGCACATTTTTCTTTGCCTCAACGTATTCATCCATATCCTTATGAACATCCAGATGATTTGGCGCCACATTGGTAACCACCGCAATATCAGGACTTTTTCTCATAGAGATAAGTTGGAAGGATGAAAGTTCAACCACAACAAAGTCATCGGGTTTTATATCTTCAATTTCGGGGAGCAAGGGTTTGCCGATATTACCGCCTAC
>JAFSAK010000126.1 GCA_017441045.1 Clostridia bacterium | reverse complement strand
TATAAGCGCCCGCACAGACTTTGCCCCGCTTGCGGTAAGTATAACGGCCGTGAGGTTGTAAAGGTTGCAGAGTAAGATTTACTACTGAAGGAGGGGGAGAAGCATCCCCCTCTGTTTTTTTAAATGCTTTAGCCAATGAAAGAGGTGAAAACTATGGCAAAACCGATTGTAGCGGTAGTTGGTAGACCAAATGTCGGTAAATCAACGCTTTTTAATAAATTAATCGGCAAACGACTTTCCATCGTCGATGATACGCCGGGTGTTACCCGTGACCGTATTTACGGTGATGCAGAGTGGAAGGGCAATAAAATTATGCTCGTTGATACGGGCGGAATTGAGCCAAAGACCGATGATATTATTCTTGCGAGTATGCGTTCTCAAGCAAAACTTGCTATTGAAACGGCGAGTGTTATTATTTTTGTTACCGATTTAAAAAGCGGTGTTACTGCTGCCGATATGGAAGTTGCCGCAATGCTTCAAAAAAGCGGCAAACCCTTGGTGCTTTGTGTTAATAAATGCGATACTATCGGCGATGTACCGCCCGAATTTTATGAATTTTATAATTTAGGGCTCGGTGACCCAATACCCGTTTCTTCGGTGCACGGTCACGGTACCGGCGACCTTTTGGATGCGGTTTTTGAGCATCTTCCCGAAGGTGTATTTGATGATAATGATGAGGATGTTATCAATGTAGCCATTATCGGAAAGCCCAATGCGGGTAAATCTTCCTTGGTTAATAAAATTGCCGGCGAAGAGCGCTCCATCGTTTCCAATATTGCAGGTACTACTCGCGATGCCATAGATACCCTCGTTGAAAATAAATACGGCCGATTTAATTTTATTGATACCGCAGGTCTTCGCAGAAGCAGTAAGGTTGAAGATAAAATTGAAAAATATAGCGTTCTTCGTGCCAAAATGGCTATAGAACGCGCCAATGTTTGCGTTATAATGATTGATGGTGTTGATGGTTTCACTGAGCAGGATTCCAAGGTCGCGGGACTTGCCCTCGAACAAGGAAAGGCCTGCATCATCGCCGTTAATAAATGGGATATTGTGGAAAAAGACGGATATACTATGGATACCTACCGTAAGTCCTTAATGCAGGATTTTTCCTTTATGTCCTTCGCACCCATTATCTTTATTTCGGCAAAAACAGGTCAGCGAATTGACCGACTTTTTGACCTTATCAAGTATACCTATGAACAGAACGCTATGCGCATTTCAACGGGTAAACTTAACGATATTCTTGCCGATGCTACGGCAAGAGTTCAACCCCCATCGGATAAGGGTAAGCGTCTTAAGATTTATTATATGACTCAAGCGTCGACCTGTCCGCCTACCTTTGTTTGCTTCTGCAATAATGCAGAACTGTTCCATTTTTCATATCAGCGTTACCTTGAAAATCAAATCAGGTCAACCTTTGGCCTTGAAGGTACGCCCGTTCGCTTTGTTATCCGCGAGAGAGGAGATAAAAATGTTTAATCCCTCGGTTTTATACTCCGTTTTTGCTTTTGTAGCCGCGTATCTTATCGGCAGTATAAATTTTGCTGTTATTTTCACTAAGGTTTTTATAAAACGTGATATCCGAGATTTCGGTAGCGGTAATGCAGGAACTACAAATGTTATGCGCGTTGGCGGTTTTTGGCCCGGTTTCTTAACTTTTGTATGTGATGCCCTTAAGGGTTTTGTGGCTTGTAAAATCGGATACTTGGTATTTGATTATATTCATAAAACCGGCGCGCAAGAGTGGTCCTATGCAATTTACGGCGCCTATATTTGCGGACTTCTTTGTATGCTCGGCCACGTATTTCCCATTTTCTTTCAGTTTAAGGGCGGAAAGGGTGTAGCAACAAGCGTCGGAATTTTCGCGGTATGCTGTCCAATAGCAATTATTTTAGGTCTTGTCGCATTTGCAATATCAACTCTTGTTTCAAAAATCGTTTCCTTAAGTTCGATTATTGCCACTGTGGTTGTAGTGGCCTTATCATTGACTTTTTATGATGATACCGCTCTTTTCTTACCGCAGGCAATTCCTTGCATTCTTATGGGTATTGTGGTAATATCAAAGCATAAAGATAATATTAAGCGCCTTGTTAAAGGCGAAGAAAAGAAACTTACCATCAGGAGATAAGTTATGGCTAAAGTTAGTGTTTTAGGCCCAGGTGGGTGGGGAATAGCCCTTGCCATAAATGCCTACCGTTGCGGTCATAAGGTTGTTCTATGGTCGGCCTTTGAGTCGGAAGTTGAACAACTTTTGAAAACCCGCTCTAATGAAAAACTTTTAAGCGGTATAATTATTCCCGATGAAATAGAAATAACGGGTGATATTTCTGCCGTTGAGGGCTCGGATATAACAATTCTTGCAGCGCCCTCCATTGCCGTTAAATCGGTGTGCGAAACGCTTAAGAATTGTAAAGATTTCGGTATTATTGTAGATGCCTCAAAGGGCCTCGAAAAAGGCACTTTAAAGCGCCTTTCCGAACTTATTAAAGAAATAATACCTTCTGCCGATGTAGTTGCTCTTTCGGGCCCTTCTCATGCTGAGGAGGTTGCCCGTAAGATACCTACTTCCTTGGTGGTTGCAAGTGAAAATGAAGAAGTAAATACCAAGGTTCAAGAGATGCTTTCCAATGAGTATTTCCGTCTTTATACCTCTACTGATATTATCGGCGTTGAACTTGGCGGCGCCCTTAAAAATGTAATTGCGATATGCGCGGGAATTTGTGATGGTTTAGGACTTGGAGATAATTCTAAAGCCGCTCTTATTACAAGAGGTCTTGCCGAAATGCAAAGATTAGGTGTTGCCCTCGGCGCCGATGAGCGTACTTTTTCGGGCCTTGCGGGTATTGGTGACTTGGTCGTTACCTGTACGTCCCGTCATAGCCGTAATAACCGTTTCGGAAATCTTGTAGGTAGAGGTCTTCCTTGTAACGAGGCGCTGGAGCAGGTGGGCACAGTAGAAGGATATTATGCCACCCTGATGGCCTATGAACTTTCGGTTAAAACAGGGGTTGAATTACCCATTATAAGCGAGTGCTACGGCATACTTTATGAGGGTAAACCTGTTGACAATGTGGTTAATAACCTAATGACAAGGCCAAAACACGCAGAAATACTGTAAAATTTGCTTAAATTTGAAAAAAACACTTGCATTATTGGTGATTTTCTGTTATTATATCATTTGTTATGTGGCCAATTTGTGTTGGCTAATAAAGAAGGAGGTGCAGACCATGGCAAAATGTGATATCTGCAACAAAGAAATTGCTTTTGGTATTAAGGTTTCCCATTCTCATAGACGTTCTAATAGAACTTGGAAGCCCAATGTTAAGAAGGTAAAGGCGATTGTGGACGGTTCTCCTCGTCGTATTAATGCCTGCACCCGTTGCTTACGTTCAGGTAAGGTTACCAGAGCAATCTAAAAGTTTAAACATTCAGGCCTTGGAATTTTCCAAGGCCCTTTGTTTTATTTGTTTAAAATCTGATTATGGTGATAATATGATTAAAGCAGTAATTTTTGATTTAGATGGTACGTTGGTAAATTCTTTATTCGACCTTGCAGCTGCCTGCAATTATGCCTTGACAGAAAAAGGTTTTCATACCCATACGATTGAAGAATATAAATACTTCATCGGCAACGGAATTCCAAAACTTATTGAAAGGGCTGTGCCCGAAAATCATAGAAATGAGCATATAATTAAAGCGGTCAGAGAAGAATTCTTAAGATACTATTCTGTTCATTTTGTGGATAAAACCGTAGCGTATGATGGAATGATGGAAACCGTGACCGAATTAAAGGATAGAGGGCTTAAACTCGCCGTGGTAACGAACAAGGCGGATAATATGGCTAAAAGCGTTGTAAAGGCGGTTTACGGCGATATTTTCGATATCGTATTGGGGCTGACGGATAAGTTCCCCGCAAAACCCGAAGCCGCATCTACGCTTAATGTCTTAAAGCAGCTGTCTGTAACGGCCGATGAGTGTGTTTTCGTCGGAGATTCCGCCGTGGATATTATAACCGCTAATAATGCCGGTCTTAAATCAGTAGGAGTTTTGTGGGGCTTTAGGAAAAGGGAAGAGCTGGCAGAAAACGGCGCTACATATATTATAGAAAAACCTCAAGATTTGTTAGAAATAATAGGTTAAAGAAAAATATTGCAAAGTTATGGATTATGTATTAAAATAAGTACATAAACAGAGAGGATGTGCCTTTATGAAGAGAAATGACTATATAAGTTGGGACGAATATTTTATGAGCATCGCTATGCTTTCGGCTATGCGCAGTAAAGACCCTTCAACCCAGGTTGGCGCTTGTATTGTTAATAATAATAAAATAGTTTCGGTTGGATATAACGGTATGCCTCACTGCTGTCACGATGATGAGTATCCTTGGGATAAGGGAGAGGGCGTTGATTCAAAATATTTGTATGTTTGCCACGCCGAGCTTAATGCCATTCTTAATTGCTATGGCGGTACGGTAAAGGGCAGTACGGTTTATACTACTCTTTTCCCTTGCAATGAGTGTGCTAAGGCAATTATCCAGTCGGGCGTAGCCGAAGTTGTTTATATGTGCGATAAGTACGCCGAAACCGATAGCGTTAAAGCATCTAAAAGAATGTTTGAAAGCGCAGGGGTAAAATATAGAGAGTATAAGCTAACGGGAAAGAACATAACCCTCGAATTATAATATTTTAAAAAATGCGACTTAAAATTACAAAATAAACCTTGACAATTACGGGGGTTTATACTATAATAATCAAGTCGCGAATATGCTGCTATAGCTCAGTTGGTAGAGTGCATCCTTGGTAAGGATGAGGTCACCGGTTCAAATCCGGTTAGCAGCTC
>JAFSAK010000125.1 GCA_017441045.1 Clostridia bacterium | reverse complement strand
TTATCCGGTTTCCTTTATGATATTATGGGTATGCGTTACACATTCTTCACATTCGGCGCAATATTTGTTGCATTCTCATTTGTAACGATGTTCTTCGTTAAACACGGTGATGCCGCGAAGGTAGAAGAAAAGAGTTTGCTTGAACATCTTGATGTGGACTGATTATGATACCTTTAATTATAATTTTTTCGATACTTTTAATAATCTTTTTGGTTTATATTCTGTTTCTGATAAGACCTTATAAAATGAGCCCCGTAAAAGAACTGCTTTGCGATTACGCTCATAGAGGACTGCACGGAAACGGCATCCCCGAAAACTCCCTTTTCGCTTTTGAGGCGGCAGTAACAAAGGGACTTGGTATGGAACTTGACATACAACTTTCCAAAGACAAAGAGGTTATGGTTTTTCACGACTATAATCTCAAGAGAGTTACGGGGCTTGATAAAAGACTTTGCGACCTGACTTTAGCAGAACTCAAGGAACTAACCCTTAACGGAACAGATGAAAAAATCCCCACTCTAAAAGAGGTTTTAGAACTTGTGAACGGCAGAACGCCTATTCTGGTAGAGATTAAGGGAGAAGACCGCAACTATGAAGTTTGCGAAAGGGCGGCAGAAATTTTAAGGGACTATAAAGGGCTCTACTGCTTAGAATCCTTTAACCCCTTCCTCATAGGAAAAATGGGTAAGCTTCTTCCCCACTCTTTTAGAGGTCTTCTTTATACCAACTATTTACGAGGACCAAAACTGACGGCAATTAAGGCAATTGGAGCAACGATGGCCTTCAACTTTATTGCCAAGCCCCATTTTATATCTTATGACTATAAAGACCGCGGCAATTTTCCTATAAATATTACGACTAAATTCTACAAGGCATACAAGTTTGTTTGGACGGTTGGGCCCAAAGGTCGCATAAAAGCCAAAGAACTTGGGGAATGCCCAATATTTGAGGATCCCAATCTTTAGTTTTGTTGACCTATCATTAAAAATATGATAAAATAATAAAAAATAACGGAGGTTTTAAAATTATGAATGATAAAGTACGCGAACTACTAAATCAGCAGATAAATAAGGAGTTTTATTCTGCTTATCTTTACCTTGATTTTTCAAACTATTTTGAAGACAGAGGACTTGACGGTTTTGCAAACTGGTATATGATTCAAGCCCAGGAAGAAAGAGACCACGCAATGCTTTTCTACAGATATCTTCAAAATGAAAATCAGAAGGTTACTCTGGAAGCCATCGATAAACCTGATAAAATATTTACCTGCGATATGGATGTGCTAAAAGCAGGTCTTGAACACGAAGAATATGTAACCTCGCTTATCAATGATATTTATGCGGCGGCATATGAGGTTAAGGATTTCCGAACAATGCAGTTTTTGGATTGGTTTGTTAAGGAGCAGGGCGAAGAAGAGACCAACGCCAATGACTTGATTACAAAGATGGAACTTTTCGGCTCTGACCCCAAGAGTTTATATATGCTTAATCAAGAATTAGCGGCCCGCATTTATTCGGCTCCCTCTCTTGTTCTCTAATTAAAATTAAAGTCCCGAAAAATCGGGACTTTTTTTATTGCCTTTCAAGTAGCGCAGTGATATAATAACCTTGAACTCGCGTTACGAAACGGCGGCATATACATTAATTTGAAATTCTTTAAAGATACCGAGGTAATTATATTGTACACAGAAGAAAAAATCTTATCCAAAAAAGCAAAGGAAGAATACCTTGATGGGCTTAATAATTTGATTAAATCAAGGCAAAAAAAGGCGGCTGAAAAAAGGCAAGAGTATTTTAAGGATATATTCAGTACCCCCGAAAAATACCGCGCTGATTTCGCCTCTATGCTCGGTTGGCCCCTTACGGATATTGACCACAATTCAAAACCTTCCGTAACCGAAGAATTTCTTTTTGAAGATGAAACCCATAAGTGTTTCCGTATGAGTTTCGAAATTTTGGAAGGGCTTAAATTATCGGGACTTTTCTTTGAAGCCAAAGCCGAAGAAAAAAGGCCCTTTGTTCTTGTGCAACACGGAGGCCTCGGCACCCCTGAATTTATTTCGGGGTTCTATGGCAGCACGTCTAACTATAACGATATGTTAGAACGGGTTAAAAATCACGGTGTTCATATATTTGCGGCCCAACTTCTTTTATGGGATAAGCCGAATTACGAGGTGGATTTTAACCGCGAATATATTGATGCTAATCTTAAAAGAGTTGGCAGTTCGATTACGGCCGTTGAAATTTACGGTCTCATAAAAGTTCTCGATTATTTTGAAGAAAAAGAATATGTGAAAAATTTCGGTATGGTGGGTATGTCCTACGGCGGATTCTATACCCTCTTTACAACCGCTCTCGATACCCGCATCAAATCTGCGGTTTCAAGTTCATTCTTCAACACCCGCGATATTGTAGGTTGGAGTGATTGGGTTTGGCAGGATAGCGCATATAAGTTTGATGACAGCGAAGTAGCGTGTCTTGTGTACCCCAGGAGAATTCATCTTGCCATCGGCGATAGTGATGAACTTTTCGATTATAAAAACAGTGAGAAATCTTTTGAAAAAATCAAAGAAATTTGCAAAGAGGTTGGCACCGATTGGGTGAAACTTCAGATTTATGAAGGAACTCACGAATTTATAAAGGATGATGAAGCCATAAACACGCTGATTAATGACCTTTATTAATAATAATTAAAAGGCAAGATGAATCCATCCTGCCTTTATTATTTATTTCTTTTTAAATTTTATCTCATTGGCTAAAGTAAAAAACAGAATAAGGAAACCGCCTATTAGTTGAACTGCGGTTATATCTTCTTTGAGGATAAATACCGAGACCAAAACGGCTACCAAAGGGTCTATGTAACTTATAATAGCAACCTGTTGCCCTTCCATTTCCTTGAGGGACGAAAAATATAGAATATATGCAAGTCCCGTATGGATTAAACCTACTATGAGAAGGTTTATAATACCTGCAGTTTCCAAGGCGAATACCTTTATGCCATCGGTAAAAACCACATATGGTAAAAGCACGATTATGGCCGCTAAAAACTGCAAAAAGGTGCGTTCCACTCCCGAAAGCCCTTTTATTAGTTTATTTAAAATCATAACCGCAGAATAAAGCAAAGCGGCAGATAAACCGAATAATATTCCCTTAATATGACTGTTTTGACCGTCTAAATTACCTATGCCCGTTATCATAATGAGGCCAAAGGTAGAAAAAACAAAGCATATAAGTTTTTTAAGGGTTATTCTTTCTTTGAAAATCAGGGGGCTTAAAACCATTACTATTACGGGAGCAAAATAATAACTTAAAGTTGCCACCGAAACGGTAGTATATTTATATGCTTCAAAGAGGAATATCCAATTAAAGCCCATAGCGGCGCCCGATAAAAGCAATAATAAAAGTTCCTTTTTTGAGTTCTTAAAGGATATTTTTTGTTTTTTTACGAGGAGAAATCCGCCCACCAAAAGAAAAGCAAATACCGCTCTTAAAAGGGCTATTTCACCTGAAGGCAGGGGTATAAATCGCACAAATAATCCTATGGTACCGAAAATCACCATAGATAGCGAAAACATAAATTTATTACTCATCAAAAAACCTGACTTTTATTAAAATATACCCTAATTATAATACCTATTTATTTGTTTGACAATACATATTTTTTTGCAAGGAGGTGCCGAAGTGAAAAAGATACTAAAAAACTGTTTTATTTCTACAATACCCGTACTTACGGGCTATTTGGTTTTGGGCTTTGGTTTTGGGATTATTATGAAGTCCGAGGGCTTTAGTATACTTTTAACCCTCGCTATGAGCGTTTTTATATATGCAGGGTCTATGCAATATGCGGCCATAGGTCTTCTTACAGGCGGCGCCTCGCTTATAACCACCGCTCTTACCACCCTTGCCGTGAACGCGCGACA
>JAFSAK010000124.1 GCA_017441045.1 Clostridia bacterium | reverse complement strand
TTTTGGCTACAATACAAGTGACCTGGCAAATTCTGTGTTGACCGAAGAAAATCAGAAATATGCAACAACCAGTGCAAACCTCAAATTTTATTTCTTGTAATTATTAGGGCGGGGTAGTATAATAATTATATAAGCAGATTTGTTCTGTTTAAATAAGGAGGAGTAAATATGCGCAAATTAGTAGTAAAATTATTCCCTATGATTATTGCTTTGGCGGTTGTGTTAAGTATAATGCCTATATCTGCCTTGGCACAAACTACAGCAACCGATGAAGTTTCGCTCAAAGCGGCAATAGCTGCAGGCGGCGAGATTACGGTTTCTTCCGATATCAATATGACAAGCTCTATTGACGTTACTAAGGATACAGTGATTTATCTCAAGGGCAGAAACATCGTTTTAGTTCCGGGATATAATCTCCCGTATCTTTTCTCCGTTAAAGGTGCTACGCTCACCATCATTGCCGAAAGCAACGAAGGCAACGGCGTTCGTTATAGCGGAAAAGGCAGTACCTATCTGCTCACGGGCGTCGATGGCGCAAATACAAGTGTCGTTTTAGAAAACGGTAGTCACTCTGCGGCTAATACGTGGGACCACGAAATAGGCGATTTTGCTTATCCTAAGGCCCTTTTTGAAGTTGTTGTTCCCAGCGGAGCGACAGTTCCTACAATCACCTTAAGAAGAGGAGCGTTCTTCTGCGAAGAAAATGATCCTGAAACCAATTTCCCCATAAGTAGCGGTGACTTAATTTCGGGTGATGCAAGCGGTCTTAAAATTGAGAGCGGCAGATTCTACGCCGAGCTGAATGAAGAATATATAGATAGCGACAGCATTAGTTTTTATAGTGAGATGGAGGGCCATCAGGTTCTTAAAATCGATAAAACCGTTAGCGATAAATTTGGCTCCATATTAAATGAAAAAGGTAATCTGACCGTAAATAGATTTGAACCCGCAAGTGAAGAAGAAATATGGACTTTAAATAATTTCTTCTATTATAAATATATGGATATCGAATGCGACCCAAGATTTAATTTTCATATGGATTCATATGATTTGAATGATCATTCTTTATATATTTCTCTTATTGATGATAAGAATCTTATACTTGAAACCCATAAAATTAAACTTGATTTCGTATATGATAAAAAAATAAAGAGTGAAGTGGATAAAATTATCGCTTCAATGCCAAAGGGCGAAGATATGGGCGGCGGATATTTTGAGCCCCATATTTTCAAAGTTACGGATTTAGAACTTGTTAACTATTGGCTTACCTGCAATGAAGATAC
The DNA here is from genome assembly GCA_017441045.1 of Clostridia bacterium. Next base: position 1,293 of record JAFSAK010000124.1, on the reverse strand, counting down.
CGATAATATCAATAAACTTATAAACTATTCCGATGAATTTAAGAAGACAATTGGATATAAAAACTTCGAAATTGATACAGGATACGGCGCCGATGAAAGATTTATAACCTTTGCAGGCGGCGACGGTAACTTTGCTCTTGACGGTACGGTTTATGCGAGTCCCAGAATGGAAGTTCAGGGCGACCATATCATCTATGTTCCCGATGACACTGCGGATACCGCCCAAGCGATGACGGCGGCTGCGCAAAAGCGAATTGATGATTATATCGGCAAAGGTAAAGTTACTCTAAAATCCGATGGTACCGTTTTTGAAATTTTGGACCGTGAAAATTTTGCCGAAACGGGTATACATCTGGACCCCGCTATTGATATTGAAATGGAAACCGGAATAGAGGGACTTAAAGCCGATGACCTTGTTTGCAGCGCTGAAATTAACGGTCTTAAGTACCAGATTATTATTTGGCGCGGCAGCGATAAGATGGTTATGCCAACCTATAAGAATATAGATTCCGCTACCAATATTGAAGTTTCTTCCAAAGATTCTTCCGTTCCCCTTGATACGCTTATTCGTGTTGATGAAGTTACAGAAGGCGAAGAATATGATAAAATAAGCAAAGCTATCGATGCCGATGTAATGATGAGCTACGATATCAAACTTCATTCCGGCTCCGCCGATAAATATGTAACTAAATTGGAAAACGGCAAATTTAAGGTTGAAATGCCCATCACCGAAGAATTAAAAACTAAAAACCTTAAGGTTTATTATGTTGATGATAAGGGCGAAGCAATTCCATACTCCGTAACAATCGATGATGCTAAAAATATGGCAGTATTTGAAACTGACCACTTTAGTATCTATACTCTTGCGGCTACAAATCCCGCGACTTCGGGCGAAGGCGCTACCCATAATAAACCTTCTGCCGATACCCAGACCAAATCCCCCGAAACGGGCAGCAGCTTTAATATGATATTTGTTTTATTCCTTGCAGTTTTAAGCGGCGCGTATATTTTCCTTAAAATTAAAAACAAGGTGAATAATTAAAAATGGAGATGCTTCTATGACTATTGAAATTTTAAAAAAGGGTAACAACTTGATGTGCAATATTGAAGGGCAGGGCGAAAAGGCGGTTTTAGAACTGTATATGGCGGTCGGCATGCTTTCGACCGACAAGCTCAAAGCAACTCTGGGAGCAGAAATGCCCGAAATAGTTTGCAAGTGTGAGATAAGCGAAGCAGAGCAGAAACTTATTAATCAAATCAAGGACGCACTTGAAGGCAAGTATCAATAAGTTT
>JAFSAK010000123.1 GCA_017441045.1 Clostridia bacterium | reverse complement strand
GCATATTAACCTTTTCTTGAATTATATCGCCGCTTTCACAGCAACGGCCGACGATATCGCAAACCATATCTCTAGGTTCACCCATCTTTTCGGCGGGAACAACGGTATATTCGGCGCCGTAAAGCACAAAACGTGGGTTATCGGTCATTCCGCCATCAACGGAAATATAGTTTTTATATCCTGTGATTTTTTTGAGCGCACCCATAGTATAAAGGGTAAGTCCCGCATCGGCAACGATGCTTCTGCCTGGCTCAAAATATATGTGGGGAAGGGAAATACCGTATTTTTCGGCTTCCGCCTTAACGCACTGACCGACCTCTAAAATATTAGAGTAAATATCAATTTCGGGGTCGCGGCTTGTGTATCTAACGCCGTATCCGCCACCTAAATCAAGGATTTCTGCGGTGTAACCAAAAGCGTTTTTCATATCGTTGATAAATGCCATCATAACATAAACGGTGGCGATATAAACGGATGAATCAAAAACTTGAGAACCCACGTGGCAGTGGAAACCCTTAAGGGTAATATTTTTAAGTGAGAGGGCAAGACCCGTGATTTCCTTTGCCTGACCCGTTTCAATAGCGGAGCCAAATTTGGAATCAACTTTGCCCGTTGCTACTTCTTCGTAGGTGTGAGGGTCAATACCGGGAGTGATTCGCAGAATGATATTGGGTTTAGCATTAAGTTTTTGCGCTATATTATCAATAGCCAATAGTTCTTCTTCGCAGTCAACAACAAAGTATCCAACGCCGTTTTCTATGGCGTATTTAATATCGGCATCGGTTTTATTATTGGAGTGAAAAAATGCGTTTTCAAGGGAAAAACCCGCCTTTTTAGCGGTGGCAATTTCGCCGCTTGAAACCACATCGACGCCCATTTCTTCTTCCATAGCAATTTCGTAAATACGCTTAAAGGAAGCCGCCTTTGAAGCATAGAGAATATGGCCTTTATCACCAAAGGCCTCGCGCACTGCAGTTATATATATTTTAGCGAGTTTGCGAATTCTATCTTCATCGTAAAGATATAAGGGGGTGCCGTATTCTCTTGCTAAATCGGTGGTGCTTTGACCGGCAAAATAAAGGGTATTATCCTTAACAGATAGGTTTTCGCATATTAAATCGTTTGAAAAGTTGGAATCGTTCACGATAATTTCCTTTCGTGATATTAGAGTAAATGTTTTCTGATTTCTTCGTTTGAAAGAGGGGATAGGTCGCGGGGCGCAATATCGAAAACAGTAATAGCGCCCTTTTCACCGCGGATCTTCATCTTAAATACTGCGCGGGCAAAAGCCACTAATACACTTGCAGTAAATTCGGGGTTTGAATCAAGTTTCAAACTATATTCTATAATATGTTTGTTTTCATTACTTGCTCCCGTAAATCCCGAACGGATTACAAATCCGCCGTGTGGGATACCGCTATGATTTTTCATAAGTTCTTCTTCGGTTATGAACGTTACGGTTGTATCATAATCGGCGAAGTAGTTGGGCATAGTTTTAATTTCGTTTTCTATTTTTCCAAGGTCAGCGCCTTCTTCTGCCACAACAAAACACTCTCTCAAATGCTTTTCGCGGGTGGTAAGTTGGGGGTTTTCGCCGTTTCTGACGCGGGTAAGGGCATCGCTTATAGGCACAGTATACTGCCTTGCATCCTTAACCCCTTCGATTCTTCTAATGGCATCGGAATGACCTTGGCTAACGCCTCTGCCCCAGAAGGTATAATCATTACCGATTGGTAAAATGGCAGAACTATAAAGACGGGCAAGGGAAAACATACCGGGATCCCAACCACCCGAAATAAGAGCAAGGTTATTGCTTTTTTCGGCAGCGTTATTAACTCTGTCGAAATGTTCGGGGATTTTGGCATGGGTATCAAAACTGTCCACAACACAGAAATTTTCTGCGAGGGCGGGGGTCATAGTTGGGAGATCTGTAGCGCTGCCGCCGCAGATTATTACTACATCGATTTCGTTTTTGTATTTGAGAATATCATCGGCGCTGAAAACGGGGGTATTTGAAACCGTTTTAACACTCTCGGGCGCTCTTCTTGTGAAAACACCGAAAAGCTCCATATCGGCGGCGCTTTTTACCGCGCATTCAACGCCTTTTCCTAAATTGCCGTATCCATAAATAGCAATCTTCATAAAATCACCTAAAATCAGATTTTTATACCTGCATTTTTCATTGCAGTAAGGAGTTTTGCTTCATTTTCTTCTTCCATGGGAGTAAGGGGTAAACGGAGATAGTTTTCGCCGAATCCCATTTTAGCCATAGCCGCCTTTACTGGAATGGGGTTAACCTCGCAGAAAAGAGCATCAACAAGTGGTAAAAGGTCAAGTTGCGCCTTTCTGGCAGCCAATACATCGCCCTTTAAAAAGTCGTGACACATTTTTGAAGTTTCTTGCGGCAGTAGATTTGAAAGCACCGAAATAACACCCTTTCCGCCAAGAGAAAGAACGGGAACAATCTGGTCATCGTTGCCCGAATATATCTGAAGGTCATCTCCGCAAAGATGAGCAACCTCGGCAATCTGCGAAATATTACCGCTTGCTTCCTTTATAGCAACAATATTGGGGTGTTTTGCGAGAACTGCGCAGGTTTTGGGCAGTAGGTTGCAACCAGTACGACTTGGAACATTATAAAGTATGCAGGGCTTATCACTTGCATCTGCAATAGCCGTAAAGGATTTGATAAGACCGTTTTGGGTTGCTTTATTATAGTAAGGAGTAACGAGAAGCATAGCATCTGCCCCTACTTTACACGCATACTTTGTAAGTTCTATAGCGTAAGCCACATCGTTAGAGCCCGTTCCCGCAATAACGGGAACACGACCTGCCACTTTATCAACGCAATATTTAATAACGGCTTTATGTTCGCTGTCGGTAAGAGTCGAGCCCTCGCCCGTTGTACCTGCAACAACGATAGCATCAATTCCGCTTTCTATCTGCCACTCTATAAGTTTGCCGAAATTCTCGTAATCTACTCCGTTTTCGTTGAGTGGTGTAACAATGGCGGTTGCTGCGCCTTCAAAAATAGTGTTTTTCATAAATTTTCCTCCAAAGACAAACGGCCAAATTAAAAGGATAGCCGTTTTATAAAATGGCTATCCTCAAATCTCATAATAATAACTATAAGAATTTAGATAGCACTCCGCATTTTTGCGACAACAGAGCGGATATTATCCGAACTGCCAGAAAGGTATACGCCACTATACCCACTTCGGCACTCGCCCCTTTCCCGTAAGGTCTTGGCAACCCCTGAAAATCAGGTGAATTACGGTACTCTTGACAAAGTGCGCCTCTATCAAAACTATGTGGACAGTTTAACATAAGTGAGTCCACTTGTCAATATTAAATTAGATATTTGAGAGTAAATTATCAATATCCTCTTCAGATTTGAAGTTGATATCGGTATCTGCTTTATAAAGGGACCACATTTCGTTATGAACCGAGGTTTCTCCACATTTAACGGTTTTAAGTTCACCCAATGATTCAACTTCTATAAAAACATCATTGGTATATGTTTCGAAATTACAGCCGCCGTCGGGGTAATTGCCTTTCGGTAAAGCGGATTCAATTCTTTTGCAGAAAATATTATTCGCCTTGCAGTAATATGCGGTAGCTTTATTAAGGTCAAGACCGAGTTTAATGGGTGTCTTGGCATTTTCATCCTGCTTAAGAGTTATATAATTCTTTCCTAAATATATTCGCTTATCCGTAAGGTCGGTATAGGGCCAAACTATGATTTTGCGGTTGGCTAAAAGCCCCGTATCGTTATCATTCATTGGGATAATAAGGGTGCCACCCTTACCGCATACAGAAAGTCCCCAAACAGAGAACTCCTTATCTTTTTTATCGAAATTGGTAACCCGCATAGTGACCTGCATTGATGCATCATCGTTATCCATACGGATTTCCAGTTGCTTTTGAAGATTTGTGCCTTTTTCTGCAGGGGGAGTGAAGATTGCACCGTTTTCGGTTTTTTGCACAGTTACTTCGCAGTCATCGGGATTATAGCAATAAGGGTAACTTTCGGGGGATGTCCAGATTCTGTGACCTCCCATATTTTCCCATTTTTTGCCGATGCCAAAAAATTCTTCATATTCCTTATCAGTGCGTTCTCCCGCGCCTTTACGGTCATCGCACATTATATTTGCTCCTCCAATAAAACCAAAACGGATAAT
>JAFSAK010000122.1 GCA_017441045.1 Clostridia bacterium | reverse complement strand
CTGAGCCAACATAACATCAGACTCATTAATGGCGCCTACGCCGCCGTGGATAACACTTACTTTAACTTCTTCATTGGAAAGTTTTTCAAGACTTTCTCTTACGGCCTCAACACTTCCCTGAACATCGGCTTTAACAATGATATTAAGGGTTTTAAGTTCGCCTTCACTGAGTTGACTAAAGAGATTATCAAGGGTAACCTTCTGTTTAGAATCAAAGAGTTCCTTTTTAATCTTTTCTTTTCTCTGCTCAACAAGTTCGCGGGCAAGACGCTCATCGGAAACGGCATCAAATCCATCACCTGCGCTGGGAGTTTCGGCAAGACCGGTAATCTCAACAGGAACGGAAGGTCCTGCATGTTTAACGGTTTTTCCGTTTTCATCCATCATAACTCTTACGCGGCCTACAGAAGTACCCGCAACGATAATATCGCCCGTATTAAGAGTACCGTTCTGAACTAAAAGTGTTGCAACGGGACCTCTACCTTTATCAAGGCGGGCTTCAATTACAAGACCCTTTGCCTTACGGTCGGGGTTGGCTTTAAGTTCAAGCATTTCTGCAACCAAAAGAACATTCTCAAGAAGGTCATCAATACCCATTCCCGTTTTAGCCGAAATGGGAACGCAGATAACATCACCGCCCCAAATTTCAGGAACTAATGAATGTTCGGTAAGTTGTTGCATAATACGGTCGGGATTTGCCTCAGGTTTATCCATCTTATTGATGGCAACAATAATCTGAACCTCGGCAGCTTTAGCATGGTTTATGGCCTCAATGGTCTGGGGCATAATACCATCATCTGCGGCAACTACGAGAATTGCAATATCGGTTGCCATAGCGCCGCGTTGACGCATAGAGGTAAATGCGGCGTGACCGGGAGTATCAAGGAAGGTGATATCCTGACCTTTGCAGTTAACTCTATAAGCGCCGATATGCTGAGTAATACCGCCCGCCTCTGTATCGGTAACTGCGGTATTTCTGATACTGTCAAGCAAGGATGTTTTACCGTGGTCAACGTGGCCCATAACAACGACTACAGGGCTTCTGGGTTTCAAATCTTCTGCCGCATCTTCGGTAACATCCATAATTTTCTCTTCAATGGTAACCACAACTGCGCGTTCGATTTTAGCGCCCATTTCGGTTACAACGATTTCGGCGGTATCGTAATCAATAACCTGATTTACGGTAGCCATCATACCAAGGGACATCAATACCTTTATTACCTCGGCGGCTGTCTTCTTAAGGGCGGCGGCAAGTTCACTTACGGTGATTTCATCGCCTACGGTAACGGTAATAGGTGTCTTCTTAATGCGTTCAAGTTGCATTCTGCGAAGTTTATCTGCTTCGGTTTCTCTCTTGGCGCCCTGAGGTCTTCTGTAATCCTGAGATTTTTGTTTAATCTTCTGCTTACGGGTAAAGTTATCCCTCATGGTGTTTGCGGGAGCGATGGTTTCGTACTTTTCGTTATATTTATCGATATTAACATTGGAAGTACGGGTATCGATATGACGAAGTTGAGCAGGGCCTCTATTGGGGGCAATACTCTCGCCTTTCTCTTTCTTTGGAGGAGCCACTAAAGGACCTGTATAAACCTCTTTTTCACGAGGTTTATCTGCCTTTTTATCGCTCTTCTTCTCTTCTTTTTTCTCTACCTTTTTATCTGCGGGTTTTTCCGCTTTTGCGGGAGATTTGCTCTCGCTCTTTTCCGCTTTATTTTCGGTCTTTTTGGGCTCGGCTTTCTTGGGCTCTGCCTTCTTTTCTTCTGCCGGTTTCTTCTTGGCATCCTCGGCGGCTGCGGCGGCCTTTAACTGCTCAAGTATTGCCATCTGGTCGGCGAGTTTTTTATCTTTTTCGCTCTGTCTTGCCTTGGCCGCTTCTTCACGGGCTGCGGCACCTGTTGCAAAATAGTTATCAAAACTCTTAACGGCATTTTTCTTTGTTATAAAATCAAAGAAAATTCCTATTTCTCTTTCATTAAGAGATGCGCCGGATTTCTTCTCTTCGCCCATTGCTTCTAAAACGAGGGCGCTTATTTCTTTGGAGCTAACTCCGAAATCCTTTGCAATATCACTAACTTTATATTTATTGTTCATTAAACATTTCCTCCCAAACTCAAAATTGCATCAGCAAACGAACTGTCATTAACAGAAAGAATTCCGCATTTACGGCCAACGGCATTTGTAAGGGTAAAGGTATCCACATCTTGAAGTTCCATTACCTTAACTTTATGCTTTTCACCGTAAAATCTTACTTCTTTTACGCTTTTTTTCGATATATCATTGCACACTATCATTAACTTCCCTTTTCCAGATGAAGCCGAAAAGGTTGCGGCATTAAATCCATAGGAAAGGTTTCCCGATTTAGCGGCAAAACCTAAAAGTGTTAAAAGTTTATTATTCAATACCTTTTAACTCCTCCCGTAATTTCTCATATATCTCTGAAGAAACGCTTCTTTCAAATGCTTTTGCTAAAGCATTAATTTTTTCTGCTTTATAAAGACATTCTTCAGATTTGCAGATATATGCGCCTCTACCGCAGAGTTTTCCGCTTTCATCAAGTTTAATCTCATCTTCGGGAGTTTTAACAACCCTTATGAGTTCTGATTTTGGCTTCATTTCGCGGCAACCGACACACATTCTCATAGGTATCTTTCTGGGTTTCAATACAGTTCTTCCCTTCTAGTTTTATTCGCCGAAATATCCGCTTTCGGGATGAATATCTATCTTCCAACCGGTAAGTTTAGCGGCAAGACGAACATTCTGACCTTTATTGCCGATGGCAAGAGATAGCTGTGATTCGGGAACGCTTACCTTACAGGATTTCTCTTCTTCGCTTAAAATTTCAACCGAAACTACCTTTGCGGGTGAAAGCGCTTCGCTTACAAATACAGTGGGATCTTCGCTATATTTTACGATATCGATCTTCTCGCCTCTTAATTCTTCAACTATCTTATTAACGCGAGCGCCCTTAGGACCTATGCAAGCGCCGATAGCATCGATTTCGGGGTTGGGTGACCAAACTGCAAGTTTCGTTCTGGAACCTGCCTGACGGGAGATGGCTTTGAT
>JAFSAK010000121.1 GCA_017441045.1 Clostridia bacterium | reverse complement strand
AGGAAGATAGATACGGATGGTTGTTGGGTCATCGGTAAGACGGTAATAATCGTTAGTTTCAAAGAGAATTCCCTCTTCTATCGCTATACCCCATTGAGCCAAAAACTCATAGAGATTTGGTAAAGCGGGGTTGGTAGCATCGGCAAAGAAAAGAAGTCCTTTACCGAGTTTGCCGTTATTATCAAGGAAATCAGAGATGGCATCAAGTTCTTCCGCGATAAAATCGGTGGTGGGAGCCATTAAAAGAATAAGATCATATTCATCTGAAATCTTGGTTACCAATGAATCGCTTAAAACCGTAGTTTCGTAGTTATTATCTTTTAAAAGTTTAACATATTTTTCGGTATAATCATAAGCACAGTGACCCGAAAGAATTGCAACCTTCTTATCCTTTTCGCTTTCAACATAAGCGATAGCGCCCGTTACGGCGGTTTCGATATTATTTCCTACTATTTGATACTGGCCGTATCCATAGGAAGCATATCCATTCTCATCATAAAGTTCATAGATATCCTTAAAGGTGATATGCTTAAATCTTTCGGTTCCGCCGTGATTAGTGCTTACGATAATATCGCCATAGGCGGGTTTTAATGAGGTATATTTAGCCGAAACCTCTAAAAACTCGGTGCTTTGAGGGTCAACAAAATTGACCGAGATTTTATCATTATAATCACCGTATTTTTCAACGATATTAACGGTCTGTGCGAAATATTCGGGAGAGCCCTGAGCGTTATAAAGGGTAGCAGCATAATTTGCGAGATAATCCTCATAGGTATCCTTATCGGCGCAAACGATAATTTCAATCTCTTTATCTACGCCCTTAATATACTCAATATTTTCTTCGCTAACGGTATTTGCCTTACCCGTTGACATATCAAATTCAAGATTAACTCGGGAAGCAAGCGCCGAAGTTAGAACATTGATAACCACTATACCTGCAAGAACAAGCGCGGTAATAAGAACGGAATATCCGCCTTTTCTCCAAATGGCTTGGTTTTTGATTTTTTTAGGGCGAGACGCCTTATTTTCGTTTTTCTTAAATAACATAATCGGCACCTCCTTTAAGCCCATCTTCTCTTCTCGAGCGAACGAACCGAAAGGAAAATGAATGCGGCCGTTATGCTCAAGAAATAAACTACATCGGGAACTGAGAAAATTTCAGTTGAGAAATTCTCGAAAACATTTAAAAATGCGATGCTTTCGAATATTTTGGCAACTACACCCGACTGCACCATAGAAGCGAAACTTCCCATATAAAGAACAACTATATTAATTACAAGTGAAAGAATTGCAGAAAGGGTTGGACTCTCTGTAAGAGAAGAAACAAACATTCCTATGGAAATAAGGGTGGCTCCCAAAAGCAGAGCGCCTAAAAGGGAATAGAGATATGCGAGGATATTTACCGAAACATAACTTGCAACGATTATTTCAAAAATAACCGTAGGCGCAAAAGCAACGGCATAAAGAGCGAGAGCGGCTAAAAATTTACCCATAACAACGCCCGTTATGGTAACGGGAGAAGTGAAGAGCACCTGGTCAACCTTCTGTCTTCTATCCTCACTTAAAAGTCGCATTGTAATAATAGGTGTTGCGAAAATCGTGATGGAATACATTATATTGATAACATTAGGTACATCGGGAGCACCTAAACTATATATCATCGAAAAATAAAGGCCTAAAAAGAAATAGAAGGCGGCAAGAATGATAAAACCAACGGGGGTAGTGAAATAGGATTTAAATTCTCTTTTAAATACTGCGGTCATTATTCTTCGCCCTCACTTTCATTAATTTCTGTTTTTTCTTCAGCAGAAGTTTCACTTATTTCTTCACTTGCTTCTTCTGCTGTTTCTTCGGTGGCGCCAAGTTGTCTTCTTGCCTCATCGTTATCGGTTTCGGTAAGGCGAAGGAAGATTTGCTCCAAGGAAAGTTCATTACTCTGAAGGGAAAGAAGAGTTTTACCTCTTTCAACAATACGGTCATAAACAAGGGAGCGGATATCGGTATCCTCCTCGGGAGTAATCACGAAATCATATGCGCCTTCCTCTTTGGAGCCAAGGCAATTAACTGCCTTTACGCCCTTAATGGCATTGAGCGCCTTATACATTTCCTTTTCTTCCGCTACAACTCTGATAAGCAAGGAATGGTCGCGGGAAAGTTTTTTGGAAAGGTTATTCGGAGTATCATCGGCAATTATCTGACCGCGGTTAATAATAATAACACGCTCACAAACGGCCTGAATTTCCGAAAGAATATGGGAAGAAAGGATAATGGTATGATTTCTTCCGAGTTTTGCAATTAGATTTCTGATTTCTATAATCTGCTTGGGGTCAAGGCCAACGGTGGGCTCATCCAGAATAAGCACATCAGGGTTTCCTACAAGGGCTTGCGCAAAGCCGACTCTTTGGCGATAACCTTTAGAAAGATTTTTAATTAAGCGATTTTGCACATTATCAATCTTAACAAGGCGCAAAATCTCATCAATATGAGGTTTTTTAGGGAAGGTAACCTTCTTTAAGTCATAGATAAAGTTAAGATACTCTCTCACCTTCATATCCATATAAAGAGGGGGAATTTCGGGAAGATATCCTATTCTCTTTTTTGCCTCTTCGGGATACTTTGCAACATCATATCCATCCACCGAAACCTCACCTTGAGTGAGAGAAAGGTAGCCTGTTATTATGTTCATAATAGTAGATTTACCTGCGCCGTTGGGGCCAAGGAAACCTATAACTTCACCCTTACTGATAGAAAAACTTACATTATCTACAGCAAGATGATTACCGTATCTTTTGCTCAGTCCGGTAACTTGAATCATTCTTTATTCCTCCGTTTAAAAAACTTTATAGTTTTACCTTTAAATAGTAACAGACAACATTCATAAATTTGTAAACATTTTATAAACATTGTTACACAGAATAGATTATACTATAACGACGCATTTTCTTCAAGAATTATTTTATATAAATATAAAATAAAAACCCGCTCGGACCGAGCGGGTTTAAAAATTATTCTTCTGTCTCTT
>JAFSAK010000120.1 GCA_017441045.1 Clostridia bacterium | reverse complement strand
CGCAAACGGGCACGGTTAAAAATTTCCCCAACTGGAAAGAAAATCTTAAACTCGCCGTAAAACTTCAGCAAACTTTAGAAACTATGTACCCTTCCCTTGCACGTTCAATAAGTTTGGTTGCTAAAAATTACAACGCCAGTTTATCCACGGGCTCTATGCTTATTGAAATCGGTACCGATGCCAATTCCATAGAGGAAGTCACCTATTCGGCGGAGCTATTATCAAACGCTCTTATAAATACATTTAATAATTTAGGATGATTAAAATTGAAATTGTTTTTCAAAAGTTTTTACTTAAGTTTGGTTATTTGCCTATGCTTTTTAATTCTCTGCATTGGTATTGGCAAAACCTATGAAAACATACGTCTTATCGGTTTTGGCGAATATAAAGACGCCGTAGAAATCACCGATGCATCCATAAGAATTCTGGATTTTGAATATGAATTTAAAAACCCCGAGTTTTTAAACTCGGGGTTTTGATTTATTTCACAATGTTTTTTAAGTTTTTAATAAGCTTATTATAGGCCGATGAGGTTATACGTCCCATATCAACGCCGTTTATACTATACTGATATTTAGTTGCGCTATATTTAGTAAACTCAAGTTCTGCGGGAGCGCGCCCATCCTGGAAGGTGATTTTTACCGTTGTATCGGGAGCGGCCGCCAAACTTTCGGTGCCGAAATCGGTACACATAAGCTCAACAAAAACGGTATAGAAATTCTTAAAATCATCATACTTTACGGCCTTTTCGCCCAGAGTGACAGAATACGGATTTTCTGCTTCCTCATCGTTTGGGGTGAGATTAAACTCATAGGTTTCGCCCGAATTGGTTATAGAGAATTTAGAAATATCCATAACGGAATATACGGCCACGGGGGCATAGTAGAAATCGGTGGGTTTACTGTCAAACACCTTTAAATATGCCTTTGCAACCTTTTTGATATTCTTGGATTCTCCCGTAATTACGGCGCAATAGGTATCGTCAACCTCAGAAATTTTGAAGAATTTTTCTTCACCCTTAATGCTCATTTTAACCTCAATATCGGGGTTATCGAGCCCATATTTTTTAAGGGATTCGGAACTCACATCAAAGGTATATCCGCCTGCAACGGTGGTGCTTTGGGTAAACATAGTTGTAATATCGCCCACATTGTCTGCATAACGGCTCATAGGTGAAGTTGCTTTATAATAAATATATTGAGCAAAACTATCGGTATTGGGGACAATATTTAAGTCCACGGGATAATTCTTACCCGAAATTTTCACATAATCAAAGGTGGTAATATTACCGCTTTGGTCCTTATAATCGGAAATATCGGTTTGGAATGTTGCCGCCTCAATATACGAATCATTAGCAAAATCGGTGAGGACAAAGGTTAAATCATCGAGGGTATAACTTTCAACCAGATATATCTTATCGTTTTTGCTGGTCATAAGATAGGTGCCTGAACCATCGGGAGATTCACCACCTATAAAAACGGAATATTCTTCATCTTTATCGGTAGTTACCTTGGCGGTAATTTGAGGATTATCAAATCCGCAATCAGAAGGTGTTTTTTTATCGATGGTCATAAGGGCATTGATATTACTTACTACCGATACGACATCCTCAATTTTAGAAGTACTGCAAACTTCGGGTGTATAACCCTTTAAATACCACTTTATCTGGGTTTCGGTTTTTTCTTCCTCGTTTTCGGTTATAATTACCTTTTCCTCTTTTGAAAGGAAATCAAAGGTTCCTTCCTTATTGGTAACCGAAACCGCTTTAAGTTCATCGGTTTCATAATCTAAAACCGAAATCGAAGGGGTTTCGCCGCCTAAATCTATATCCGTTTCCTTTTCAGGAATCAGTTTAATAACGGCAAAGGTACCCGTAGCGAGTAAAACCAAGGCCAAGGCGGCAGAAATAACCGCATTTCTACGCCTTTTCTTTGGATCTGCAATCTTTTTATCATCGTGTTTTTGAGGGTCGGAGAAGAGGAAACTTTCCTCTTCCCCCGACTCTTTTTCAATTTCTAAATTTTCTTTGTTATCGAAAAAATCGCTCATTAAGAATTTCTTCTCCTAATAAATATATAGATACCAAGGGCTATAGTAACTATCGGCAATAAGAACATAAAGATGATTCTTACAACGGTTGCTCCGGCGGCGGTAATCTCATTTGCAAAACTCTCATCACTTATAGTTTTGGAAATGAAGCTTATTCCCGCATCGCCAACACCTGCCGCAGTATCGGCGGCCAAAAGGCAAACATCTTTATTATAAAGTTCATCATATTCTGCCCAATCCGACTGAATATAACCTATACTTGAAAAGGCATAGATATAGCTTTTTACTTCTTCGCCGTCTTCGGTATATGTCTCTTTGCAAGATTCAATTACACCTGCATATTCGCCCATATCATCCTCTGTATAATCAGAAAAATCTGCGGCAGAGCCCAAGGGTGCATTGACGACGAAATTGGTGGAACTCATAAGCGTTTCTACCGTTATGCTATCCTCGGCGGGTTCGGTTTCGGTCATAGGAACATTGGTACCCGTTACACACTGTGTAGCATCGTCAGGAAGATAGATACGGAT
>JAFSAK010000119.1 GCA_017441045.1 Clostridia bacterium | reverse complement strand
TTTTTTCTTGTAATTATCGCTTATATATGTTATAATATTTTATAATTATACTATATTTAGGTGGTAGATGTTATGAGATGTCCTTTTTGCGGTTATGAAGAAAGTAAAGTTATCGACTCCCGCCCTACCGATGAGGGTGAAAAAATCAGACGCAGACGCGAATGCCTTAAATGTGAAAAACGTTTCACAACCTATGAGGTAATCGAAAGTTTGCCCATTATTGTTGTTAAGAAGGATAATTCGAGGCAGCAGTTTAATAGGGAAAAACTTCTTAACGGTATGCTTCGCGCTTGTGAAAAACGCCCCGTTTCCATTGAAACGGTAGAACACGCTATTGATGATATCGAACTTGTTATCCAGAACTCTCTCGACCGAGAGGTTACAAGTGAACGCATCGGCGAACTTGTTATGGAAAAACTTAAAGGTATCGATGAAGTAGCATATGTGCGCTTTGCCTCCGTTTACCGTCAATTTCAGGATATTGATACATTTATGTCCGAACTCTCAAAGCTACTCTCTAAGGAGAAAAAATAATGACCGATAATAAAGCATTGGCAGACCTTTTACTGCCCCATATTGATAAAACACCCGATTACTATGAAAATTTATATCCCGAGAGAAATCTCCCCGAAGGCGCAAGGGTAACCAGAGTTGCCCCAAGTCCCACGGGATATTTGCATCTCGGGACCCTTTTCACTTCCCTTGTTAACCGCATCACCGCTACAACTACAGGGGGAATATTTTTCACCCGCATTGAAGATACTGATAAAAAGCGCGAAGTTGAAGGCGGTATCGAGGATATTATTGATGGACTTAACCGCTTTGGAATAAATATTGATGAGGGCTTTATAAGCGGCACCGAAGAAAGCGGTATATATGGCCCTTATCAGCAGAGCAAACGCGCCGAAATTTATCAAACCTATGTTAAGGATTTAATTATTAAGGGACTTGCTTACCCCTGCTTTTGCACCGCAGAGGAACTGGAAGCAGTAAGAAACGAACAAGAAGCCCAAAAAATCCGCACGGGTTATCACGGCAAGTTCGCTAAACACAGAAATATAACCTTGGAAGAAACAAAAGCGCTTATTGATGAAGGAAAACCCTTTGTTATCCGCCTTCGTTCTCCCGGCAGCGAGGAAAATCGCATAACCTTTGAAGATACCATCAAAGGCAAAATAGAAATGCCCGAAAACGATGAAGATTTTGTTCTTCTTAAATCCGACGGCATCCCCACCTATCATTTTGCCCATGCCATTGATGACCATCTTATGCATACCACCCATGTTCTTCGTGGCGATGAATGGATTTCTTCTGTGCCGAAGCATATTCAGTTATTTAAACTTCTCGGTTTCAAGGTACCTAAATTTGGTCACGTTTCCCCCATTATGAAACTTGATGGCGGCGCCAAACGCAAAATTTCCAAGAGAAAAGACCCCGAAGCCGCAGTACATTTCTTTGCGGAGCAGGGCTACGATGCAGAGAGCGTTATCGAATATCTTATGACCATTGCCGCCTCTGACTTTGAGGATTGGCGCAGGGCCAACCCCTCGGCGCCATTAAGCGCATTTAAATTCAATCTTAAAAAGATGAGCGTTTCGGGCGCGCTCTTTGATGAAAACAAACTTAACGACGTGAGCAAAATCAAGGTCGCGGCGATGAACAGCAGTACGGTTTACGATAAGCTTACCGCTTGGGCCAAAGAGTTTGACGGCGAATTTTACGAACTCTTAACCGCTGACCCTGATTTTTCAAAAGCGATGTTGGGCATTGACAGAGATGACTCTAAAAAACCCCGCAAAGATATTGCAAAATGGAACGAAGCCAAGGAATATTTTGCCTATTTCTTTGATAGTTTATATACTTCTTCTACCGAACTTCCCGAAAATATATCGGCAGAAGATGCCAAGGCATTTTTAACCGAATATAAGAAAGTTTATAATGAAGATGATGATAAGCAAGGTTGGTTTGACAGAATCAAGGAAGTTTGCCCCCTCCTTAATTTCTGCGCCGATACCAAGGAATATAAAGCCAATCCCGATGCCTACAAGGGCAGCGCGGGAGATTTGAGCACCGTGCTTCGTATTGCGGTTACGGGAAGAAGAAACACACCCGACCTTTGCAGTATTATGAAGGTTTTAGGCAGAACGCGTTGCTTTGAGCGTATCGATAAAATGATTAATTCACTTTAAGAGGTTTTTAAAAATGGAAGAAAACAAGGTTTTAAATGAAGAAAATGAGGTTATAAAAAACCAAAATTTCATCCACGATTTTATAGATGAGGATTTAGCGGAAGGTGTTTACAATAAGGTTCAAACCCGTTTCCCTCCCGAGCCAAACGGCTACCTTCATATAGGTCACGCCAAGGCGATTTGCATTGATTTCGGCGCCGCAGAAAAATATGGCGGAAAGTGCAATCTTCGTCTTGATGATACCAACCCCACAAAAGAGGATGTTGAGTATGTTGATGCTATAAAGGAAGATATCAAATGGTTGGGCTTTAATTGGGATAATCTCTATTATGCCTCTGATTATTTTGATTTCATTTACGAGTGCGCGCTTCATCTTATAGATAAAGGACTTGCCTATATTGATGAATCAACTCCCGAGCAGATAAAGGAAATGCGCGGAACTCTAACAGAGGCGGGAAAAAACAGTCCCTACCGTGACCGCCCAATTGAAGAAACCCGCGATTTATTTAAGCGTATGACCGAGGGTGAATTTGAGGAAGGCAGTATGGTACTTCGCGCCAAAATTGATATGGCTTCATCCAATATTAATATGCGTGACCCAATTATTTACAGAATCCTTAAGGCCCATCATCACCGCACAGGTGATAAATGGTGCGTTTATCCTATGTATGACTTTGCGCATCCTTTAAGCGATGCCAAGGAGGGCGTTACCCACTCCCTTTGCTCCTTGGAATTTGAAAATCACCGTCCCCTCTATAATTGGGTTCTTGAAGCGGCCGATATTGAAAACCCTCCAAGACAAATCGAGTTTGCCCGTATGAATGTTAACTACACTCTAACAAGCAAACGCAAATGCTTAAAACTCGTTAATGATAATTTGGTTTTAGGTTGGGATGATCCGCGTATGGCAACCCTTTGCGGTATGAGAAGAAGAGGTTATCCATCCGAAGCCGTTAGGACATTCGTTGATAAAATCGGCGTTTCCAAGGCATATAGCGTTATTGACTATGCCCTTTTGGAATCCTGCGTTCGCGATTATCTTAACGAAAATGCTGATAGGGCTATGGCCGTTCTACGTCCATTAAAGGTTATAATTGATAACTACCCCGAAGGCAAAACCGAGGAAATTGAGGTTGAAATCAACCCCAATAAGCCCGAACTTGGCAAGAGAGCGGTTTCTTTTTCAAGAGAAATATATATTGAACAAGAGGACTTTATGCTGAATCCTCCCGGAAAGTATTTCCGCCTTTGCCCCGAAAAAGAAGTTCGTCTTAAGGGCGCTTATTATATTAAATATGCATCCTGCGAGACCGACAGTGAAGGCAATATTACCGCAGTTCACTGCACCTACGACCCCGAAAGCCGCGGCGGTGAGACCCCCGATGGCAGAAAGGTTAAAGGTACGCTGCACTGGGTTGATGCAGAAAACTGTGTTGATACCGAAATCCGCCTTTATGACCGACTTTTCAACGTTGAAAACCCCAGTGATGAAGAAGGCGTATCCTCCTTTGCGGATAATCTTAATCCCGATTCCCTTACCGTTCTTTCGGGTTGTAAAATAGATAATTCCTTAAAGAACGTTAAGGTTGGCGACACCTTCCAGTTTATGAGGCAAGGTTATTTCTGCGTTGACAGCGATTCTACTGCTGATAAAATTGTCTTTAACCGCACGGTTGCCCTTAAGGACTCTTTCGGTAAAAAACTATGATTAAAGTAAAAGATATTTTCGGATTTCTTGCTGAAAGATATCCGCTTGATACGGCAAGCGATTTTGATAATGCGGGTTTTTTAGTGGGTGACAGCAATAGCGAGGTTAAGAGAGTTTTAGTTTGTCTTGACTGCGATATTACCGCAATAGAAAGGGCAAAAGAACTTGGTTGCAACCTAATCGTAACCCATCACCCCGTGATTTTCGGCGGACTTAAATCCATAACCGAAAACAGCATTGTTTATAAACTTATAAAAAATGATATTGCGGTAATCAGTATGCATACCAATCTTGACATTGCTAATGACGGTGTTACGGTTAAACTCTGCGAGGCAATAGGCCTTAAAAATATCAAGCCATTTTTGGCAGAAAACGGTTTTGCACTTCGCAGCGCCGAGGCAGACGGGCTCGCCCCTCAAGATTTTGCCGCGTTTATTAAAGAAAAACTTAATTTTTCGGTAAGATTTGTTGAAGGAAATCGCAAGATAAATAAGGTTCTTCTTTGTTCCGGAAGCGGCGGAGAATTTTTAAAAGAGGTAATTAGTTTCGATTTTGATGCTCTTATTACCGCCGATGTTAAGCATAATGTATTTATTGATGCTATAAATTCGGGTGTTTCGGTTTTCGACGGCGGACATTATGCTACGGAAAATGTAATCGTAAATCCCCTATCCAAACTTTTAGCGGATAATTTTAAAGAAATAGAATTTATCCCCTACTCCCCCGATTTAATTAAAAGTATATAAAAAGTTCCCTTTAAGTTCAAAACTTAAAGGGAACTTTGCTTTTCTTTTGTTCTGCGCTAACTGAGGCAGTTTTATCTTATACCGTATTTTTCGATAATATAATCCATATCCTTATCGCCTCTACCCGAAAGGTTAATAAGAATAGAACCTCTGCCCATTTCCTTTGCGAGTTTCATTGCATAGGCAACGGCGTGAGCGCTTTCAATGGCGGGGATAATTCCTTCAAGGCGGGAAAGTTTATAAAAGGCATCAAGCGTTTCATCATCGGTAATAACATCATATTTAACTCGGCCGATTTCTTGCAAGAAGGCGTGTTCGGGACCTGATGAAGGATAATCAAGACCGCTTGCAACGGAATATACGGGGGCGGGCTCGCCGTTTTCATCTTTGAGCATTATACTGTTAAAGCCGTGCATAATGCCTTCGGTTCCGTATTTTAAGCTGGCGGCGTGGTCACCGAGTTTGGTGCCGCGACCGAGGGGCTCAATTCCGTAAATATCAACGGGGTCATTTAGAAATCCCGAGAAGATACCCATAGCATTAGAGCCGCCGCCCACACAAGCGACAACGGCATCGGGAAGTTCACCCGTCATACCTACAAACTGCTCTCTTGCCTCAATTCCTACAACGCTCTGAAAATCTCTTACCATCATAGGAAATGGATGAGGACCTAAAACAGAACCGATGCAATAAATGGCATCTTTATACTCATTAGCATAGGCAGCAAAGGCGGCATCTACAGCTTCTTTAAGGGTTTGAAGGCCTTCTTTAACCTCAACCACATTAGCGCCTAAAAGTTTCATTCTGGCAACATTTGGCGCCTGCTTCATAATATCAACAGAACCCATATATATATCGCACTCAAGGCCAAAATATGCGGCGGCAGTAGCAAGGGCAACACCGTGTTGACCGGCACCCGTTTCGGCAATAACCTTCTTTTTGCCCATATATTTAGCCAAGAGGGCTTCGCCCATACAGTGATTTAGTTTATGAGCGCCAGTATGATTTAAATCTTCTCTTTTAGCATAGAGTTGCACATTACCGAGGGAACCCGAAAGGCGTTCAAGGTGAGAAATAGGCGTAGGTCTGCCCTGAAAATCTTTTCTGATTCTGCGAAGTTCACTTATAAACTTACTGGATTTACAGATGGTAAAATATGCTTCGGTTATTTCCTCCATCGCCTTTTTAAGTTCATCGGAGATATAGCATCCGCCGTATTTTCCGAAGTATCCGCTCTTATCGGGGTAGTTTTTAAAATAGGTATCGAAATTTATATTATTGAAATTCATTTTATTTCCTCCATAGAAAAGCATTAATTATATAGGTCTAAAATCATTTCAAATAACGCCATCGTTTAGTAAGTAACATATAATTTCTCCTTTTATCTGCAAATAAAAACGCCCTTGACAGAAATATTCTATCTGTCA
>JAFSAK010000118.1 GCA_017441045.1 Clostridia bacterium | reverse complement strand
TTCACCATACCGAAAAGGGCGATATCCAGATTGTGTTTGGCTAAAACAGGGGCTACTGCGGAAATTTGCCCTATTCCGCCATCAAGAAGAATAAGGTCGGGAAGGGTTTTAAAACCTTCGTCTTCACCCTTTTCATACTCGGTAAATCTTCGGTCCAAAACCTCAGCTAAGGAGCGGTAATCATCCTGACCGATAAAGGATTTTATTTTAAACTTTTTGTATGCCTTTTTATAGGGTTTTCCATCACGGAAAACGACCATCGCGGCTACATTTTCATCTCCTGCAGTATTGGAAATATCGTATGCCTCAATGTAGCGAGGCGCATTAGAAAGTCCGAGAAGGGCGGCGAGTTCATTAAGGGCCGTCATTTCCTTTCCGCTTTCTTTCGATTTTTCCGAAAGGTTATCGGCGGCATTATTGCGGCACATTTTTAAAATTTCAAGGGGCTCGGCCGCTTTAGGAACGGTAATATTTACCTTTCTGCCTGATTTTTTTGATAGCCAATCTTCTAAAAGAGAGGTGTTTTCGGGGAGGGTGTCGATTAGAATTCGGGGTGGAATATCTTCGCGTTCTTCATAAAAACGGGCAAGGAATTCGGCATAAAACTGCTCTTTGCCCTCTGTATCCTCAAAGAAAAAGCGCTTTTTATCCGTTAATCTGTTGTTTCTAAAAATAAGGATACTTATGCAAAGAATATTTCCAAGGGAAGCGGAGGCAAAAACGTCCTGCTTTTCGTGGGTGCAGAGAAATACTTTCTGCCTGTCCTTTAGTTTTTTAACGGCATTAATTCTATCCCTAAGTTTTGCGGCATATTCGAAATCTAGGCGCTCTGCGGCGGCTTCCATCCTTTCTTCCAATAAAGAAAGCATAGAGCCCGTATCGCCTTTTTTAATAAACTCGGTAGCCGATTTAATGTTTTCTAAATATTCTTTATGTGAGATTTTCAAGCGGCACGGCGCATCACATAAACCTATATGGTAGTTAAGACAGGGCTTTGTGGGTTTATCAAAATTTCGGTTACAGTCGGGAAGTTTGAATATTTTTCGCACTTCTTCAACAGTATCTTTAACCACCGCGGCAGAGTAGTAAGGGCCTATAAATTCACCTCTGGCGCTAAGTTGCATAGCCGTTTCTATGCGAGGCCATTTTTCATCGGTAATCTTTATATAATGATAACCCTTATCATCCTTTAAAAGAATATTATATTTGGGTTGATTTTGCTTAATAAGTGAGTTTTCAAGAATGAGGGCTTCAAATTCGCTATCGCAGATAATATAATCGAAATCATCAACGAGGGACACCATCTGCCGCACCTTTTCGGTGTGTCCGCTACCCGCTCCAAAGTACTGCGTAACGCGATTTTTAAGGGCTTTTGCTTTGCCGATATAAATTATTTTACCGATTTTATCTTTCATAATGTAAACGCCGGGACTTTTCGGTAATCGGTTGGCTTTTGCCTTTAACCTTATGAGTCGCTCATCCATATACTCACCTACTTTCATCTGTGTTTTCAAGTATTATAGCATAAAAAGGAATACATTATCAACAAAACTATTGATAAAAAGATAAAATACTGTTAAAATATAGTGGATAATATGCAAAGTATCAGGAGGTATATTTATGTCTTGTAAACAGTTGGAACCAATTAAAAGCGGCGATACCGTTGCGGTTATGCATACTTCTATGGGTGATATTACCATCAAACTTTTCCCTGAGTATGCTCCTAAAACCGTAGAAAATTTTGTAACTCACGCTAAAAACGGATATTATAACGGCCTTATTTTTCACCGTGTTATAAAAGATTTTATGATTCAGGGCGGCGACCCTACGGGAACAGGTATGGGCGGCGAATCTATTTGGGGAAGAAGTTTCGAAGATGAATTTGATCCCGAACTTCATAACCTTCGCGGCGCTCTTTCTATGGCCAATGCGGGACCTTGCACTAACGGAAGTCAATTCTTTATCGTTGAAGCCGATAGCGTTCCTATGAATATGATTTCTCAGATGGAAGCTCTCGCCGATAGAGGATTCCCCGCAGAAATTACAGAAGCGTATAAAACAATGGGCGGCACCCCTTGGCTTGATTTTAAGCATACTGTTTTCGGTCAAGTGTGCGAAGGTATGGATGTGGTTGAGAAAATTGCCAATGTTAAAACGGTTGGCGCCGATAAGCCCGAAACCGATGTCATAATTAACTCTATTGAAGTAAAATTGGTATAAAGGAGTTTTAAAGATGAAAGGTATAATTTTAGCAGGAGGAAGCGGCACCCGCCTTTATCCTCTGACTATGGTAACTTCTAAGCAACTTTTACCCATTTATGATAAACCGATGATATATTATCCTCTTTCCACCCTTATGCTTGCGGGAATTAAGGATATTCTTATCATTTCCACACCCACCGACCTTCCAAATTTTGAGCGTCTTTTGGGCGATGGCTCCAATTACGGAATCAATCTTTCCTATGCTGTTCAACCCTCTCCCGATGGACTTGCTCAGGCCTTCATAATCGGTGAAGAGTTTATAGCAGGGGATAGTTGCGCTATGGTGCTTGGTGATAATATTTTCTACGGCAGCGGTCTTAAAAAGCACCTTCGCGAAGCCGCAGAAAAGGAAAACGGCGCCACTGTTTTCGGCTATTATGTTGACGACCCCGAGCGCTTTGGAATTGTTGAGTTTGATGAGAACGGCAAGGCAATTTCTATTGAAGAAAAGCCCGAAAACCCCAAATCAAACTACTGCGTAACAGGTCTTTATTTCTACGATAACCGAGTTGTAGAACTTGCTAAAAAGGTTAAACCTTCTGCTCGCGGCGAACTTGAAATAACCGACCTTAACCGTATGTATTTAGAGGAAGGCACCCTTAATGTTGTAACACTCGGCCGCGGATATGCTTGGCTCGATACGGGTACAATGGATGCCTTAGCAGAGGCAACGGAGTTTGTTAAGGTTATTGAAAACCGTCAGGGAATCAAGATTTCCGCTATTGAGGAAATAGCCTATAAAAACGGTTGGATAACCAAGGAAAAACTTCTCGAATCTGCCGAAAAATACGGAAAATCCCCCTATGGCGAACATCTTAAAAAGGTAGCCGAAGGAAAGATACTTTATTAATATGAAAATCAGCGTTATAGTTCCCGTTTTTAATGGGGAGAAAACTTTGCGACGCGCGTTAGATTCTATACTTGCTCAAAGTTTTAGTGACTTTGAGCTTGTGCTTATAGATGACGGTTCAACCGATAAAAGCGGCGAAATATGTAAACTTTACGAGAGTGAAGATAATAGGGTGCGCTATATCAAAAAGGAAAACGGCGGCCCTTCTTCAGTGCGCAACTTAGGTATAGATGAAGCAAAGGGCGATTATATTGCCTTTGCCGATTGCGATGATTATATGGATGAAGGCGCCTTTGGGTTTATGTATGATAAGGCCGTTTTTACCGATGCCGATATGGTTGTTTGCGGTTGTTTTACGGAACTCGGCAGCGCTGTGCAAAAGGTTTTTTGCGAAGAAATGATGATAGATGGGGAATACGGCGAAAAAATTATTCCTCTTAAATCAAAAGACCTTCTGGATGCCCCTTGGAATAAACTATATAAAACCGAATTTTTGAGAAAAACGGGTGTTACGATGCCCGAAGGCGAAATATTTGAGGATACGGCTTTCCATCTGGAACTACTTAAATATTCGCCAAAAATTGCGGTTTACAGTGAGTGCTTTTATCATTATGTTCAGAATCTCGGCAGTATAACTAAAAAATATAATCCCGAAAAACTTGCGATTCTTAAAAAGCGGGCAAAGCAGTTGAAAACCGTAACAAACGGCATAGATGCCTATTGCGATTTTTATTATATAAAATCCGTTTTTTCTTCTTTTATTGATATGTTTTTATCCTGCGAAAAAGGGAAAATTAAATCGCTTATCGGAAAAGAAATCGGGGAAAAGGACTTTAAAAATGCGGCGGATAATGCCCGTTTTGAAGGCCGACTGAACCAAATTATAATAAGTGTTGCCAAAAGCGGTAAAAAAGCAAAAATTTATAGGTTTTGTAAACTTTGCTTTATCCTTAAGTATAAACTTCGAAAACTGTTTTTAAAGGTGAGATAATGATTTCTGTAGCAGTGGCCACATATAACGGCGAAAAATTCATCGAAAAACAACTTAATAGCATTCTGATGCAAAATTTATCGGTGGATGAAGTGGTTATCTGTGACGATTGTTCTACTGATAAAACCTATGAAATATGCGAAAATTTCATAAAAGAAAACGGTCTTAAAAATTGGCATCTTTATAAAAATCAATCCAATTTAGGTTACTGTCTTAATTTTTACGGCGCCATAGAAAAGTGTGAGGGCGATGTGATTTTTCTTGCCGATCAGGATGATGAATGGCTTCCTGAAAAAACCGAAAAAATGATGGCTTGCTTAAACGAAAATCCGCATATTTCGGTGCTTTCTTCAAGGTATTATGTTATTGATGAAAAGTCAAATATCATTGAGAGTTCAGGCGTTACATACCTTGGTAACGTTTACGATAATTCCATAGAATATATAACGGCCGAAAGTCAGATAGGTTGCTCTTATATCAGGGGCTTCAGTATCTGTTTTAGAAAATCCTTAAAGCCCTTAATTAAACCCATTGATTTAAAGTCACTTTTATCTCACGATTGGCTTATTTGCTCACTCGGTTCCATCACAGGAAAAACTGCGATTTTAAATACAGTTCTCACTTCCTACCGATTCCACGGTGATAATGTTACGCTTATGTCTTCGAAAAGGAAAAAAAGCGTGAGAAATTTGGAAAAAAGAATTCTCGGAATTGAAGAATCCGTTAAGGGACATAATTATTTAACCACCGTATCAAAGGATGAAATTTTAAATAAAAGAATTAAAAAATTCATAAAATTCGAGGAAAAAAGATTAAAGTTTCTCAAAACAAAAAATCTTTTCACCTATCTTTCGCTTTTCTTTAAAATGGGCGAATATAACCGCTATTATAAGGGAAACGGAGTAAGGGTTTGGCTTGGCGATTTTGTCTATGCGTATCGAAAATGATGTTTTAAAGCACTGTTTATAAACAGTGCTTTATTTTTTTGTCGAGTTATGTTAATATATAATTAATATAACCTTGGAGGTCAGAAATGCTTCAGTTTATTTTAGGCAGAGCAGGTTGCGGAAAAAGTTATACCATTACACGAAAAATAGGGGAGTGCATCCAAAAAGGCGGCACCCCTCTGCTTATAGTACCCGAACAATTTTCCTTCGAAAGCGAAAGGGCGATTCTTAAAAGTTTTGGCGAAAAATCCGCCGATAAAGTTAAGGTGATGAGTTTTTCCCGCCTTTGCGATGAAGCAAGCAGAATTTACGGCGGTGGAGCGGGCAGAGTTCTTTCCGATGCAGATAAAACCATAATGCTTTCTCGCGCTATGAAAAACTGCAAGGATGACCTGAAACTTTGGAAGGGTTATGTGAACTCGGCGGGCTTTATGGAGAATATGCTTAATGCCATATCCGAATTTAAACTTCACGCCGTTTCCTATGAAGACCTTTTATCTGCGGCGGATAAAATTGAGGATGATTACCTTTCGTTAAAACTTTCGGATACCGCTACGATTTATAAAAATTACGACCTTTTAGTAGGCGAAAAGTTCATTGATTCCAATGATAATCTCGCTAAATTTTATGAGCAACTGAAAATTCATAATTTCTTCCAAGGCAAAGATGTGTTTATCGATTCCTTTAAGGGATTTACGGGGCAGCAACTTAAGATAATAAAGGTGATAATCTCTACCGCATCTTCGGTTACCGTGGCCCTTACGGTTGATACGGAATCGGCCCATAAAAACGGCGTTTTTGCAGGTATTATAAAAACCAAAGAACAACTTATCAAGGCGGCCAGAAGCCATAATATTGAAGTTCTTGAAGATATAGTTTTAAAAGAATCTTTCGGCAAAAATGAGTCCCTTAAAAATCTCGAACGGCTTATGGCCGGCTATTCCGATATTTATGGCGGCGAAGGCAAGGAAGTTACGATTTGCAGCGCTTCCGATATGGGCGAGGAGGCGGAATTTGTTGCCCGCACCATAAGAAAAATAGTGCGAGAAGATGGGGCTAAATTTGATGATTTCGCAGTTATTGTAAGAAATACGGAGGATTACGAAGAAGAGCTTGATGCGGCTTGCAAGAGAAACGGGGTTAACTGTTTTATCGACCGCAGAATTTCCATAGCCGATTTACCGATTTCGGTTATGGCGCTTAACGCTATTTCTCTGGCGGGAAGTTTGCGCACCGAAAAGATACTTCGTTTCTATAAATCGGGCACTCAATATATTTCCCTCGAAGAACTCTCTAATGTGGAAAACTATGCTTACATCTGGGGCATAGATGGGGATGATTGGGCGAGAAAATGGGATATGAATCCCGATGGTTTTAGAGAAAGTCAGGATGAAAAATATCTAAAAGGAATAGAAGAAAAACTCGCCGAAATAAACGCTATTCGCGAAAAAATGATAGCGCCGATTCTTATCTTTAAAAAGTCATTTCGTGATAATCCTCAAAAAATGGCAGAGGCGCTGGTTAACCTTATCTTATCTGTTGGCGGCGATAAAAGTATTAAGGCATTATGCGAAAAATATAATAGCGAAAACAATAAGGCCTACGCCGATGCTTTAAGGCAATCCTGGGATGTATTTATGGCAATTTTAGAGAGCATTGTTCTGTGCTTCGGTGAAACCGAAATATCGGTAAAAGAATTTGAAGATGCCCTTAAAAATGCCACCGCTCTTACCACCGTTGGCGTATCACCTCAAACCCTTGATGAAGTGACCTTCGGCGCGGCAGACAGAATAAGACCTTATAGACCGAAATATGTGTTTGTAATGGGGGCAAATCAAGGAGTTTTCCCAAGAAATATTTCATCCATAGGTATTTTTAGTAATAAAGAGCGGGAAATTCTTAAATTAAACAATATTGAAATTCCCGATAAAACGGTTGATGGAGCCATTGATGAAGAATATCTCGTATATTCAAGCGTTTGTATGGCTTCGGAAAAACTTTTTATAAGCTATACCCAAGGTTTATCAGATGGTACGGCGGCAGAGCCCTCGGCCTTTCTTTCCGAAATAGAAGAAAATTTGAAGGTTAATAAGATTTATGTACCTTCAAATTTAAACGAAAAGAATCTACCCGAAACCAAAGAATCCGCTTTTGCCGAAATGTGCAAAAGGGTTTCTAAAGATGAGGGGGAAGCCCAAACCCTCAAATATGCCTTAGGGGATGAGTATAAAAATAGGGCAGACAGTGTGTTTGCTATGAAAAAGCCTCCCGAAAACTTCATAAGCGGGGATACGGCAAAGCGGCTTTACGGTAAAGAAATGTATGTTTCACCAACGCGATTTGAAGTGTTTAATTCTTGCCGTTTTATGTATTTCTGTAAATACGGACTCAATGCAAAAAAATTAGAGCCCGTAGAGTTTAGTGTGCTCCAGAGAGGCACCCTTGTTCACTATGTTATGGAGCGGCTTATAGGCGAGTTCGGCAAAGGGGTTGCAAACCTTTCAAAAGAAGAAATATCAGAACTTGTGGATAGGTATGTGGCCGAGTATCTTGACGGTATTTCGGGTTATCGTTCTATGGAGGATGAGCGCCTTAAATATTTGGTGGAAACCATTTCCCGTTCGGCAAAATTCGTGGCTGAAAGATTGGCGCTTGAGTTTGCGCAATCTGATTTTGAGCCCGTTCACTGTGAACTTCGCATTGGTAAAGACGGGGAACTCCCCGAAATAGAAATACCCCTTGATGACGATGCGAAGCTGCGCCTTGGCGGAGTTGTTGACCGCGTGGATAAATGGAACGGTTATATAAGAATAGTAGATTATAAAACCGGCTCTAAGGAGTTTAAGTTCCCCGATATTCTATTCGGCCAGAATATGCAGATGCTTTTATATCTCTATGCCGTGTCGGCAAGTAAAGAATGGGGTGGCGACCCGGCAGGTATATTCTATATGCCTGCAAAACGAAATAAAAACGATAAATCCAAGCGCCGAATGAACGGACTTATGGAAAACGACCCGCAACTTGTCAACGCTATGGACAAGGATAATAGCGGCGAGTTTATTCCTATTCTTTCCGCTCGAAATACAAGCAACTTTATATCAAAGGGCGATTTTGAGAAGATTTTCGCCTTTATAACCCGCAAACTAAAAAGTTCGGGCAATTTGATGCTCAGCGGCGATATTAACGCCGACCCTATTGACGGGGTTGATGGGGACGCTTGTAAATATTGCGATTTTGCCGCAATTTGCCGTAAGAGAAACGATGAGCATAAAAAGGTTCCCAAGATGAAAAGCGTTGAGGTTATAAGCGAAATAGAAAGGCAGGTAGCGGAAGATGGCATTTAATTTTACATCTATGCAAGAAAAGGCCATCAAGGCGCAGGGCACTGTCCTGGTTTCTGCCGCCGCGGGCTCGGGTAAAACTGCGGTTTTAGTTGAAAGAGTTATCAGAAAAATTACGAGCAAGGAAAACCCCGTAAGCATAGACAAAATGCTTATCGTTACCTTTACCAATGCCGCCGCCGCAGAAATGAAACGAAAAATCGAAAAGCGGCTTTATGAGGTGTGCCGAGAAAACCCCGATGATGAAGGGCTTCTGCGCCAAAAACATTTGATTTCAATCGCCGATATCTGTACCATAGATTCATTTTGCATAAATCTTGTAAGAAATAATTTCGAAAAGTGCGGCGTCCAACCCGATTTTGCCGTACAGGATGATTCTGCCCTCACATCAATAAATAAAGCGGTTATGAGCCGTGTGGTAGGGGAGAGAATGAAGGAAAACACTCCCGAATTCAAGCGCCTTCTGGAACTTACGGGTTGCGAATATGATGAAAAAGAATTGGCCAATGAAATCGAGAGGATATATCTCTATTCACAACAACTTCCTTTCCCCGAAAAATTTGTAACGGGGCTTATAAAACCGTATATTATCGCCTTTGATAATGAACATCCTTGGCAAAAAGATGCCTTCTCTAAATCTCTTGAAATCCTTTCAAAAGCAAGAAAAACCTTGGCCAAAATGGCCGAAGTTGCCGTTTTTGTAGGTGAAAAACATAAGGCGTATTGCGAAACCCTTTCTTTGTTGTTGGATGAACTTTTAAGAACCCTTTCAAAAGGCGATTGGAATAAAATGAGAAGGGAAATTTCGGGCGCGCAGATACCCCGTCAGCCGAATGTTCCTTCTGATATTCCCGAAGGAAAGGTATTTAAATACTGTAAAGAGAAAATCGTTAATGCGGTCGGTAAGGTGCAAAAACTTTTTTATGCGGAAGCAGAGATAATTGAAGAAGAAATGGCTCAAAATCGCCCCGCAGTCGAACTTTTTGCCGCTATGGTCAATGACTATAGCAAATGGCTCTTTGAAGAGTATAAAAATGAAAATGTTCTCACCTTCCATAATACCGAACAATTGGCCCTCTCTTTTCTTTGTAAAAGTACACCTTCGGGATACGAACTAAACCCCGATGCCAAGGAATATTTAAGTCGGTATGATGAGGTTTTAGTGGATGAATTTCAGGATGTAAATGACCTTCAGGATACGCTTTTCCATATCCTTTCGGGCGAGTCAAAGCGTCTGTTTATAGTTGGAGATGCAAAACAGAGTATTTACGGATTCAGGGGCTCTAACCCTGAAAATTTCCAAAGAAAAAAATCCGCTTATAAACTTTCTGAAGAAGGGGAAGAGGGTAATCCGCAAAAAATAATCCTTTCGGATAATTTCCGTAGCCGAAAGGGTATATGTCAGTATGTCAATTTTGTTTTCACTAAACTTCTGAATGGGGAAATCGGCTCTATTATTTATAATGAGGAAGAAACCCTTAATGCTTCGGGAACATTCCCCGAAAGCGATGCTAAAGAGGTTGAATTTATATTGGCCGATAAAACCGATGATGAAAGCGAACTCGGCCGCCTCGAATTTGAAGGAAAATGTATCGCAGAAAAAATCTTCGAAATAATGGCGGAAGGCCCCGTAATCACCGACCTTGGCGCACTGCGAAACGCTAAATATTCAGATTTTGTAATTTTGCTTGATAGCGTTAAAAATAAAGCAAATATAATCTCGGAAATGTTGAAAGAAAAGGGCATTCCCGTCAGTTACGGCGCAGAAGTTTTCTTTGAAACGGTGGAAGTTTCCACCATCCTCGCCCTTCTGAAAATAATAGATAATCCGCGAAATGATATTGAACTTCTTACTGTTATGATGTGCCCTGTCTTTAATTTCACGGCAGAAGAATTAGCTGGTATGAGAGCGGATTTTAAAAAGGGCGAATTCTATTCTGCAGTTAATAACGCAGCTAAAAACGGCAATCTTAAGGTTATGAATTTCCTCGAAAAAATAGCCGAAATGCGCCGCGAAGCCGCCATTTTACCCGTGGATAAATTGCTTGTAAAACTCTATCTTATGACCGATTATACGAATTTTGTAAGCGCAATGCCGGGCGGTGAGATGCGCCGCGCAAATCTTATTACCCTTAAAAAATTAGCCTCCGGATATTGCGCAGGTTATTCGGGCGGAATAGGCGGATTTTTAAATTACCTTAAAAATCTTCCCGAAAAGGCCATTAAATCGGCCGTTGGCGGCGGAGAAAACTGTGTCAGAATTATGACTATGCACGCCTCAAAAGGTTTGCAGTTCCCCGTTTGCATAATTTCAAATCTTGCGGGAGAGATAAACCGCATCGATTCTTCTGCAAAAATTCTTTATAACGATAATCTCGGTATGGGATTTAAATATTATGATTATGATTTTGATGCGGATTGCGAAGATTTAGGTCACATGCTGGTATCGATGAATGAAATCGAAAAGACCGCAGAAGAAAAAATGCGACTTTTGTATGTTGCCTTAACGAGAGCCATAGACCGCCTTGTGCTTGTGAGTACGCCTGCCAATCCCGTT
Organism: Clostridia bacterium; assembly: GCA_017441045.1. The sequence continues at coordinate 6,218 of JAFSAK010000118.1, read as the reverse complement.
TCCGCTCTTTCTACCGCCGCATCCAATATCAATAATATGGGCGAGATAGATAGCGAATGGCTTAAAAATTCAAAGCATATGAACGAGTGGCTTTTGGCTACCGCTCTTATGCACCCCGATGCTTTGCCCCTTCGCCAAATGTGTGAAGTAAAAGTAAGAGCGCAAACCGATGCAAGCAGGGCAAGTTTTATAGTAATGAACGCCCAGAATTTAAGTGATTCGAGGATAATAGCATCCGAAGAAAGCGTTTCGGATATGGATGAGCAAATAGCCGATAAAATAAAGGAAAATGTAGCATATAAATATCCTTTGGATGCTTTGAGTTCCGTAAGATCCAAGATATCGGTTTCTGACCTTGCAAACCGCGCCGAAAGCGATAAATTCGCCTTTACGGCAAGACCTTCTTTTATGTTTAAAGAAGGCATTTCTGCCGCTGGCAGAGGTACCGCAACCCATAGCGTTATGCAGTTTATAGAAATGCGCGAAAAGCCCGATGTCGATGCGGAAATCGAGCGCCTTCGCGAGTGGCAGTTTATAACCGAAGAAGCGGCAGAAGCAGTAGATAAAGATGCCGTAAAACGCTTCTTTGAAAGCGGTATTTACAGTCGCATTAAAGCATCTTGCGAACTTCGCCGCGAAATGCGGTTTTTAAGCGAAATTCCCGCCCGCAGAATTGATGAAAGTTTAGATGGCGATATCGCCGATACCCCCGTTATAGTTCAGGGCGCCGTAGATTTGTGTTTCGAAGAGGATGATGGGATAGTTGTCCTTGATTTCAAGACCGACAATGCGGATAATCTTGAAACCCTTAAAGAAACATATAGCGAACAGCTTAATATCTACGCTACGGCGGTAGAAAAAATAATGGGTAAACCCGTTAAAGAAAAAATAATTTACTCCTTCAATTTATCCGATTACATTTCATTTTAGAGGTGAGATATGCTCTACGAAAATAAATTTTTTGAGGATGCTTACGTTATTTATTGGAATTATAAAAACGCCTATCCTATGCACCTTCACGAGAAGGTAGAGGTGATTTATTTCCTTTCAGGTACGAGTGCTGCCATAGTTGGAAATAAAAGATACGAGTGTGAAGCGGGTGATATGCTTCTTATTTTTCCGTATGAGCCGCATTCCTATGGGTCATCCTCGCCTGATGAGCTAAATATTGCTATGGGAATACCTGTAGCTATGCTTAGCGGTTACGGTGTTAATCTTTTTGCCACTGTCCCGGAAAGTCATTTAATAAGAATGCCTGAAGCAAAGGAGCGGCTTGATTATCTTGCTAAAGCGCTTGATACTTATAGGGCAACTCGTTGGAGCGCTGTGGATGCGTTGCATATGAGTTGCGCCTTTTTTGGCGAGGCAATTAAGGGAGTAAATCTGGTTCCCCGTTTTAAAAATGAGATGAAAACTGGCGAAAAGCTACTTGTAACCTGCACTGAAAACTATCTTGATTCCACCTTTACTATATCCGACCTTTCGGAGAAGACGGGTATAAGCGAACGGTCTATCTCAAGATTTTTTTCGGGAAATCTTGAAACCTCTTTCCCAAAATTCATTTCAATGATGCGGGTATCCCACGCTACCGAACTTATGGAACAGGGGGGATATACCATAACCAAAGCGGCGCTTGAGAGCGGTTTTGGTTCGGTAAGAAGTTTCAATAGAGCATTTAAATTAGAGAAAAATGTTACCCCCAGCGAATATTTTGGCAAAAAGAAATAATAGGTATGATGATACGGGCTTGAAACTCTATTTCAAGCCCGTATTTGTTATTTTTTGGTTCAAAAAAGGATAAATATGAAACAAAACAGAAAATATGGCGGAAAATGTCCGTATTTTTGCACGAATTTACTTGTAAAAAATGTGAACGTATTGTAAAATTGAAAATGTAACATTACCATTAAATTTCACAAAGATTTTTATCAGTTACATTTAAATGTGTGAAAATGTCATATTTTTAATGATAAAATCTTAAAAATGCATTTATTTTACAAAATGCAAAAAGGAAATTTAAGGTTAAATGTTTGGCAAAAATTGTCCGAATGCATTTCGGCGTGATATTTTGAAGGAGGTTATTTTGATGAAAAAAGTCTTCACTAAGCGGCTCTTGGCAGCAATTATAGCTCTTGTGGTTTGCGTAAGTGTTGCGGGAGTTTCTATGGCTGTGGAATCCAATGCGCAGTCAACCCGCTTAATCACTGTTGATACCGATACGGTTCTCACAGAGGATTTCATCGGCATTGGTACTAACCATTGGTGTAGTAACTTTGTTGGTGGTATGAATGCCGCGTATCAAACCGTTAATGAGGAGCGTAACGCTATTCAAGAACTTAAGTATGTTCGTCTTTTGTTCCTTCCTCAGTGGATTATGGACCAGAGTCTTCCTGCAGAGCAGATGAAGGAAGAGTATGAAAACGGAATTTACCATTGGGAAAATCTTAATGTAGTAAACTTCTATGAAAAGATAAGGATGTACCACGATATCGGAGCCACAGTTATCATAAATGTGGGCGGTCGCGCAACCGTTGAAACTGCTTGGTGGCAGGTTGAAGATGCAGGCGTTAGTGAAGCAGGTCTTCGTGCAGCCCCTGCCGACCTTCAGGAATTCGCAGAGCTAACCTATGCTTTGTTTGAGCATGCTTGGGATCTTGGTTATGATAACGTTACCCATGTTTCTTTCTTTAACGAGGTTAACGGCGGTAACTATGAAGCATTTGCCAATAAGAAAGAATATTGGGTCCAGATGCTTACTCACGTTCATAACGAATTCAAAAAGCATACATATACAAACAACCCTCAAAGCCCATATTATAATAAGAACGCTCGCGATGTTCTTAATATGCTCGGTACCGAGCTTTCGGGCTTTGTTGATGAGCCGCAGATCCCCGAATGGCTTGATTATGTTAAGAAAAATCTGGTTGAAGAAGATGGAACTCCTATGTTCGAAATTCTCAACGCTCACCATTATCCTCACTATAAAACTTGGGAACAGGCAACCGACCTTTATAATAGGATGGGCGCTAAATACCCTGGTATTTGGGCTAATGAGTTTGGTAAGCGTGCATTTTCCAGAGCAGGATTTTCGGTTGAAGAAAACGGAAATTCAGATTATAAATATAGTGAAACCTCTCAGGTTATTGCCATGACTAATGCTGGCTATGGCGGTATGGCTCAATGGTCGGTTTCGGCAGAATACGTTGACTTTGGATTTACCTTCGGCGTAGGCAAAATGGGAATGTGGGACTTTATAAATAAGGATATAGACGATATAAGAACCATTTATGGCGAACGCGGTCTTTATACCCGTTATATTCCTAAGAACAGTAAAACCTATAAGACCACCGTTGATGCCGATGATTTAATTTGCGCGGTTTACGGTAAGGATGGCGATTTCTCCGCTTTGCTTGAAGTGGAGAAGAGCAGCGAGTCTAGAGAATTAACTGTTGATTTCGGCTCTGCCGCCGCAGGCAAAACATTCCGCCGCCATGTTTATACCTTCCCCGAACCCAATTCGATAGGTATAGTTGATTCGGCCGAAAAATATGAATACGGCGATTTAATCCCCGCATCAGATAAAGAAATCGTTGCCGATGCAAGCGGTAAGATAACTGATATTCTTCCTGACGCTCATTGCACCGTAGTTTATACCACTATGGACGAAGAAGTTCAGATAGTAACCGATGAAAATCTTGTTAAACTTTCACCCACAGGCACTAAAGATTTCAATGTAACCGCTATCTACGGTACCGATAACGATAGCGACTTATCAAATGTTACCTGGGAAGTTTACGGTAAATCCCGTAGCGATACAGACGGTGGTTATTACTGGACCACCGAAAACGCAGGTACCATCGACCAGAACGGCAATTATAATGCCGCAGGTACCGCGAAAGGTGATACCGTATCCATAAAGATAACCTCAAAGTATGACCCCTCTGCTTATACAATCATAATTGTTGAGATAGTTTAATCGGGAAAGGAGAAATAAACATTATGAAAAACATTAAAAAGTTTATAAATAAAAATTTAGCAGTATTTCTTTCCCTTGCCATAATTGTAACTACACTTCTGCCCGTAATGAGCGGCGTAGTTGGCGCAGAAGGTTTTGACCCCGCCGCCATTGCCGAACTTAAAGCGGCGTGGGCAGATTTAACAGTTACCTATGAGTTGGTTCCCACTGAGGTTTGGGATGGTTCTTTAAGTGGGGGTGTTGCTCCCTTAGGCTCAGGTCTTAATGTATATGATTCTTCCGTTTATACAGATAGTGACCTTACCGATACGAGCGTTTTAGGCAGTAAATATGCAACATATACTGCAACCCTTGCAAGCGCTTCCGACTGGAAGGATTATATTGTATATAAGTTAGCCGATGGCAGTGTTACCGATTTAGATGTAACACTATTTAAAGATTTTAGCTTATATGTTAAATCCGCAAGTGGAATTGCCGCAAGACCGAGAATGCATATAAGTTCTCAGAACACTCCCATTGCAGTACGCTGGTATGACCCCTCTTACTTTGCCGCCGATGTTTTTAGCACGGGCGCTTGGAAGAAGATATCTATGAGCGACCTTTCTGAAGTTAATGCATTCATAAACTGTTTGACTAATTACAGCAACCCCACCGATTATAAAATACAGGGCTTGGGCTTTGACTTAACAAAAACAGGCGCTACAGGAGAATTTGTAACCGGCTCTGCAAGTGTGGAAATGTATGCCGCTTCCGCCGCTACATTGGCTCTTGCAGATACCGATGCCGCCGCATTTGTAGCCGCAGCTAAGGAATTTAACGATAATGCAGTTGCAAAGAATTATTTTGCTTCAGGTGATGCGGCCTATGCAAGATTTACTACAGCACTTTCGGCCTTCGAAGAAGATGAAGAAGCCGCAAAGATTAAAGCTCTTAAAGATGCTTGGTCCGTTTTGGATGTTTCCTATGAGATGGTTCCTACAGAGGTTTGGGATGGCTCCTTAAATCAGGGTGCTGCTCCTTTAGGTACTGGTCTTAATGTGTATGATTCTTCTGTATATACGGATGCAGACCTTACCGATAAAAGTGTTTTAGGTAGTAAATATGCAACCTATAATGTAGCTCTTGCGGGAGCGAGCGATTGGAAGGATTATGTAGTATATAAATTAGCCGATGGCGGTGTTACCGATTTTGATGTAACACAGTTTAAGAGCTTTAGTTTATATGTTAAGTCTGCAAGCGGAATACTTGCAAGACCGAGAATGCATATAAGCTCCGATGCTACTCCCATTACAGTACGCTGGAATGACCCCTCTTACTTTGCCGCCGATGTTTTAAGCACAGGCGCTTGGAAAGAAATTAAGATGAGCGACCTTGCTGAAGTTAATGCCTTTGTAAATTGCTTAACTAATTATAGCAATCCCACCGATTATAAAATATCGGGCATTGGCTTTGACCTTTCTAAAACAGGGGCTACAGGCGAATTTGTAACCGGCTCTTTAAACTTAGTTATGTCTGCCGCCTCCTCCGCTACATTAGCATTAGCCGATACCGATGCGGCCGCATTTGTAGCTGCTGCCAAGGCATTTTATGATAAAGCGGTCACCGAGAAACTCTTTGCTGAGGGCAATGCGGATTTTGAAGCCTTTAAGACCGCTCTTAATAACATAATGGGTGAATCTGCCAAACTTGATTCCCTTAAAAACGCTTGGAAAGCGCTCACCTATGCAGGTTATGACGATGCAGTTCCTATGAACTATATTGCAGGTGCCAACACAGGCGCAAATTATGCCACTACCGATGCACCGCAAGAGGCACCCGAGTCCACTAATAACCGCAAGGTAACACTTGGTTCCTCCATTACCTTAATGCACTATAATGAATATACAGCAAGTAGTTTCTTTGCTAACGGCAAAATAACAGATGTACCTATTGGCTCCATTACCGATATGTATTTCTACTACAAGGCAACAGGCGATGTTGCTACCTGGTTCCATGCTATTGGTAATAACGGCACAACCCGTAAAGATGCAATGCTGGATTCAACACTAGATGCATCTAAGGTAGTATTACCTGCCACGGACGGCGAATGGGTGAAGGTATCCTTTATGGATTATCTTGAAACCATTAACCTGCCCTGGTCGACTGTAGTATCGCAGCGCCTTACAGGTTCAACTCAACTTGCATCTGTTGGATTGCAGGCAAAGTCGGTCAGCGGTTCCGCTGATATTTATATGAGCGAACT